>JAGALX010000043.1 GCA_017625035.1 Clostridia bacterium | reverse complement strand
TTAGATCTTTCAAGAAATGTAAGTCATAGATATGAAGAAACAATTTCTTGGAAAAATAGTAAAAATATGTAAATTTTATAGTTGAAAAAGTGGTCCGTTTTTCAATTATAAAGTGGTCCATTTTTCACTTGACAAATACAAATGCATTAGAATCAACATTATCAGGAAATTGTGAAATATATTTAGCAGATGACTGGAATTTGGAGAAAAGTGAGATTTACAATTTTAAATTATTTTTACAAGATGATATTAGAGTTAGTGATTATGAATGGTCAGAAAATGGTACTGAGGTTGATATAAGTTTTTGTCGTAGCTATTGTCCTAATTTAGAAGAAGAGGAGGAAGAGCTGTAATATGACAGATAAAATTACTAAAACCGTTTATTTTTGGGCAACAGGATTTCAGTTCAAAGAAGATGATGTTGATAGAATTTATGATGAAATGAAATATAATTATTATTCTCCATCAAATTTAGCAAATGGCTTAACAGAAGAGGATTATGGAGCATTTTGCAATTGTACTTTGGATGAGGCGAAAGAATTTGCTAAAAATAAAGTTAAAAATCTAGATAAAGATAATTCATTTTGTTTTTTTATAAAACAGGAATTTTCATTATCTGAAGAAGAGTGGAATTTAATTGCTGATAAAAATGGAATTATCAATTTAACAAAGTTTGGAGTAGATAAATTTCCTGAGTTTATAGAGCCAACATATAGTATTGTAAAAAATAATGAAAATGAATTTGAAGAAAATACTATACATATAAAAACAGAAAAGCAAATTGAACCTGTAATCTTTAATTTAGTAACATCAGACAATAACCAACAATTCAGATTATTAAATAAATTGTATTCATTTGCCGATAAGGTAGGCTTATTTGACAAGATATATTCACAGGATTTACTAAAATTAAATAGTACCATAAGGGCAAAAAATCAATCACAAGCAAAGAAGGTACAAACATTAGATAAGCTAGGAAAAACAATGCAAAGTGCAATACCATTGAAAGTTCTTTGCTATATGATTTCTGATATTATTTTGATACTTGGAAATAGAAAAGAGTATTCTGAAAAGGAACTTTCAGAGATAAAAAAGGAAAAAGAGCAAATTATAAAATCAGTAAAAGACTATGCAAAGAAAAATCAAATTGATATTGAAGATATTTTTGATAAAGAAGGAAAACTAAAACCACGAGAGGAAACAATAGATAATCCTGAATTTAATATAAAAATTCAGAAAAATGAACAATACGAGGAGGTTTTATGATGAGATATAAAGATTTTGTATTGAGTATTAAAGTTAATAATATAAAAAATAATCTAGTTTATTATGATGTACTAGATTCAGATGGTTATATTATAGAAAAGGGAAAAATATCAAATTTAGAATATGATATAGACGATAAGCCATATTTTTCAACTGGAGCTACTTGTATTTGGATAGAGGATATTGAAGATTATGACTTAAAGATAGATAGAAAGAAAACTTTTGCAGAGAAATCTTTTATAGAAGATTTAATAAAGTTGGGTTTGCTTGATGATATAGAGGATTTGCAAAATGAGGGTAATTTTACTGAGGCTGTTAAGTATTGGCAAAGACATTATTTTGATGATTATTCTGATAGAGAGATTATTGAAATGATAAGAGAAAATGATGGCACTATTATTTGTAAAAATGTCTGCTATGTAGATGATATTTCAAGATTTATAGAACTAGAGAATAGAGCAGAATGGAATTATGCATTAGATGATTTAGATGAGGCTTTAAGTAATAATTCTTTTCTTGTTGTGAATTATAAAGATAATAGAGTTTATGAAGTTACAAAGGAAGAATTTGAAAGAATACATATTGTGAAAGAAGTTGACGAAAAATTTATAAGAAATTTAGTATCTATTTATGAAAAAAGGTATTATCAAGATTTTATAGGAGAGGAGTTAGGTTTGTTTATTTGCGAAAGCAAAAATAAATTTGGAGTTACATATATTGCTGTAGATAATAGAGATGGCGATTGTTATGTTGAGGAATTTAAGACAAAAGAAATTGCTTATAAGTATTTGTTAAATGAGAATTATGATTTGGAAAAGTTATTTGAAGAGGATAGATCATTATTTGAAGAAAAGGAAAAAATTAATGAGAGATAGTGACTAATGCAAAAGAACAGGTGAACGAAAATTCACTTGTTCTTATTTTCTATAAATAATTTAATACTACATTCATAAAAGTTTTAGTAGTAGGTTTGTCTCCACAAAAAGAGGGGAAGGTATTTACAAATGTGTCTAAATTATTTTTATATGAATACATATTATTCAATTGCTTATCTATTAAAGATCTAACAGTATTTGCATTTTTTTCATTGTTTTGAATTTGTACTTTTTTCATTATCTGTTCAAGTTTTAAGTCCGGTTCGTTATATGCAATTAATACTGCACTTTTTAGTAATTTTGTTGCCTTTGTATAATGATCAAAATTTAATTTCTTAAAGATTGAATCTAATTTTTTATCAATAGAATTGCAAATGTTATTAGTTTGTATTTCATGAATAGTATTTATAATTTTATAAACATCAAATGGTTTCTGATATATCATTTTTATTTTAGTGACATTAGTAAGTTGGGATCGATATATGGCAGATCCTGATAAAACAATTATATTTTCTTTCGTATCTTCTTTTGGCAGATTATTTATTAACTCCACACCAGTCAAACCGTGGCATATCTAAATCTAAAAGTAGCACATCAGGTTGTAAGTTTAAATAATTTTCAAAAGCCTCTATGCCATCATTCGAGATATTTACTATTTCTATATTTTTTTCTTCTTTTGTTAAGATATGTGCCAATTGCTTTGTTGATTCTACATTATCATCAGCTATCATAACTCTTAACATTACAGTTAACCTCCTTATATTGATATAAATATTAGTAAAATTAACTTAAAACATTTACAAAACTAAGAATACTATATCATATAAAAGCAACAAAATCAAGTGTTATAGACCTGTTCAGTTACCATAAAAATGCAAGCAAATTACAAGGGAATTACGAAGAAATTACTATTTTTTACGAGGAAATTACTACTTTTTACGATTTTTACATTTCAAATTAATTTAGTGCTAGAGTAATTACAAGAACTTTATATCAAAGTTTTAGGAGTTAGACAAAAGAACTTTTAAAAACGATAGATGAGAATTTATAATACACTTTAAAAATTTTGATATAAGGTTGGTGATGTTATATGATTGGATATTTATAATAGATTGTTAGGATAATTTTATAAATTGCTCCTAAAAACTTTGATGTAAATCATAAGTTCTTAGAAAGAGCGATTTATATGTATATTTTAGATAGACAAGAAAAAGCATTATTAGTAAGAATTGTAAAAAATGCTAGAGCTGATTTTTTTAGAGCAAATAAATATATATTTGTAGAAGAAACGTTAGAAGATAAGGTAATATCTTCAAATGAAAGTATAGAGGAAGATTATGAGAGAAAATTTGATAGTAAAATTCAGGCTGAAGAGCTTGAAAATCTTTTTGCTGATATAAAAGTATCTAAATGTATTAGAGCATTGACTTATTATGAGAAGTCGGTGCTCTATTTTTTTTATGTGGAAAATAGAACTGATGAAGAAATTGCTCAAATGATGTTGTCTACATCAGAAGCAATAAGATCGAAGAGGAGAAGAGTTATAAATAAAATCAGGAAGGAAGTTGACAAAAATGTTTAATAATTATGATTTAACAGATAAAGATATTATGGATATTGTAGGAAAATATGAGGGTTTAATAAATAGATATAGTGAGATAAATGGAAGAAGTGATGATGATTTAAAACAATTCATAGTTATGGAAATTTATAAAAAATTAACTAAGAATAGAGAAAAATAAAAAATTAAAAAAATTTAAAAAAAGCGACCGTTTTCTAAAAAAGTTTCCGTTCTTAATAGTAGAAGGGAAGTGAAAGCGTTGTGAAGTATTTTGAAATTAAAGAGTATTTTAGACAAATGAAGTTTAAAAGACAAAAACGAAAAAGATTAATACATTTCATGAAAATGTATAATTCAAAAAAGCAGAATAATGGGCGAAAATACCCATAGATTTGTAGACTAAAAAAATTGTTAGCAAAAAATTGCAATGAAAGGGCTAAAGATGAAATCAAAAATTATTGATATGTATTTTAATCAACAAAAGAAACCAGTAGAAATTGCTAAAGAGCTACAAATACCTAAATATACAGTTACAAGGGTTCTTCAAAAAGATAATAGGTATTCAAAAGAGAAACAAAGGCGAATCGAAATAAATAAACTAAAGCATACTGAAAGAACTAAGACCTATATAAAGGAGCAAAGATTAGAGCAACAATTTAAAGATAAAAATGATATTTTAGTTTTAAATAAGTTACATGATCAGGCAAGAATAGAATTATCTGAAAAAAAGAGATTATCTAATATGGCTTATAGAAATTGGAATACAAGTGCATATCTATTTAATGAACAAAAGAAAAGATTTGAATTTAGAAATGAACTTGGAAGGAGCAGAGATGTTCCGAAATATATAAAATTATGAAATTTGAGGTATAGAATGGACAAGGGTTTGTTAAAAAGAATAATTGTTAGTTATGGTGCTTTGGCACTATATTCACTACAAAAGTCGGCTAACAAAGATTATAAATTAAAAGATTTAAAGATAGAGCATTTTGCAAATGAAATAGAAGCAATGATTGGGGTATATCCAAAGGAAATAGCAATTGCAAAATATTTTAATTTAAAAGATGAAAAGTAGAGCAGGAGGAAATTATGTTGAATTTTTTTGATGAAGAACACGAAAGATTTTATAAAAGAGTATGTGATGAAATGAGTAAATTAAAAAAATTAGACTGCTATGATAAAGCTTTAATATACATATTAAGTGTTTGTGAAACCACAAGAGAGCATTTTGCTGAAATATTTGATATAGAAGAAGGAATAAATATAAACTCATTAAAAAGTAGTTGGCAAACAGGAACATCATTAAAAGTAACAAGAATGGCATTTAATTTATATAATGATTGTATGTATGATAGTGAAGAAGATATAGATAAAGGGCAAATATCTGAGTACTATAATCCAAGTGATATTTTCGCCTGCTCTTATGCAAATTATTTTTTTGAGGCTATTAAAATTAGGTATCCTGAATATACAAGAGTTCTACATATTACAGAAAATGATAAAGACACTAAATATCTAGGATTTAACGAAGATAAATATTTCGAGGAGGAAGAGCGATAAAAATGTGGATAGTATTATTTGTAGTAATAGCTTTAGGAATGTATTTAATAGTAGTTGGTGGAAACATGAATAAATCAGATTATGAAAGAAAAATGGAAGACGAAGAGGAGATGGAATATTGGAAACAAAAGAATAATTATACACAAAAAACATAGGATTTATTGTGGAGGGTATTATGCAAATTTTTAAATCAAAACATAATGGATTGGAATTTTGCCAAATCTATGCCACAAAAGATGAATTACAAAATGAAGAAATACAAGAAAAAATCAACAATATTAAGAAATCTGGGTCAAGGGTTGCTACTTTTGTAAGTGGGAACAATGAATATATGAAAATAATTGAAAGAATCATTATGTTGGAGGTAGAAAAAAGAAATGCTTTGTAGTATAATAACATCAATATCTAAAACAGCAAATTACATATATAGCAAGCTCGGAAGGAGCAAATATATATGAAAGTAGTTGGATATTGTAGATTAAGTAGAGATGAAGATAAGGAAAATTATTCAAGCATAGATGAACAAAAGATTATACTACAAGACTATGCTATATCTAGGGGTTGGAAAATATCAGAAAATGATTTTTATGTAGATGATAATGTTTCAGGTTACACCTTAGATAGACCAGATTTTTCCAGAATGTTACGAAAGGTGCAAAGAGGCGATATAGATGTTGTTTTAGCAAAAGACCTTTCTAGAATTGGAAGAAATAATGGAAAAGTATTAGTGCTAATTGATGAGTTCAAAGCTATGCAAAAAAATTTAATTTTAGTATCAGAAATGGGAGGCTCATATGATGTTCTAAATGATAGGGATGACACTATTGGCATCACAACGTGGTATAATGAAAGATATGTGAAAGACTGTTCAAAAAAGACAAGAGATCATATGCTGTCAAAACAAAAAACAGGTAGATTAATAATGGGAAATTATTATGGCTATGTAAAAGATCCAAATGATTGTACAAAATTAACCGTTGATGAAGAATTAAGACCTGTAATTGAATTAGTTTTTAAATTATATATAGATGGAAATGGAATGAAAAAAATAAGCGATATATTGAATGAAAACTATAATTATCCAACACCATCAGTATATTATCAAAAGAAACATTTAGAAAGAGGTCGTATATATAAACACCCAGTTCAAGAGCTATGGTCAGATTATATGATAAAGAACATCATAGGTAATGATGTGTACTGTGGAACATTAAGAACTCATAAGAAGAAAACAATCTCTATTAGAGGAAAAGCTATAAAATTGCCTGAAAGTGAGCATTTTATTTTTGAGAATCATCATGAAGCTATAGTTTCAAAGGAGACCTTTCAATCAGCAAATGACATAAGAAATAGAAGAGCAACAACAAATCGCCAATGTGGTAAGCCTAAAAGAAATTATTTTTTTGGAGGACTATGTAGGTGTGCTGAGTGTGGTATGTCAGCATCCGGTATGGTACTTAGGAGGAAAAATAATGTTAAGGCTTATGAATGTAATGATTATAAGAAATATGGAACTAAAAGATGTAAAGGACATGAAATTCTGGAAGAAGATATGTGGTTTCAATTTAAAGACTTTTTAAAGAATACTAAAAAAGTTTATTTAGATGAAATAAAAAAAATCAATGTACAAAATAAAAAGAATACAATGCAGTCCAATAAAAGGAAACTACAGATGGAACTAGACCAAGCTAATTTAGAATATAAAATGATTCTAACTCAGAAAATAAAAGATATGGCTATTCGGGCAGAACCCAGAGCAAAATCAGATTATAGTTGATACATATAATAAATTAGAGCAAGAAAAAATGAATACTATTATTAAATTACAAAAGATATTAGAAAAAGAAGAAGATGAGATACTTAATGAGAAATTAGAAGAAATCCATACTGCAATAGACTATTTTGATGAAATAATCAAAGCAAAAGAGCCAAACAGAGCAATATTGGAAGCTCTGATTGATACAGTATGGCTTAATCATGATAAGTCTGTAAGATTTGACTTAAAACCAGATATTAAATCATTAATTTTATAAATTCAAATGTATCAATCTAACACATTTTAATGTGTTAGATTTGAGAAATTTTATTCTAAAAAATTTATCTGATGAGTGTATTGTTTATATACATCAGATAAAAAAATTCCTACGGTAGGGGGCACACCCCCGTATGCACTACAGAAATGATAGCATTTGCTAAATCATGTACATATTTTAAAAATATAAACACAGAACTATTAGGTTTAAGCATAGACAGCAACAGCTCGCATTTAGCATGGGTATACGATATCTACTGCAGAACAGGAGTAAAAATTCCCTTCCCCATAATATCAGACAGAAGCGGAGAAATAGCAAGAAAATACGGCATGATTTCAAATAATATAAGCAATACACAAACAGTAAGAAACGTATATGTTATAGATGCAAATGGAATTATAAGATTAATATTAATATATCCACTAAATATAGGACGATTTATTCCAGAAATATTAAGAGCAGTAAATGCTATGCAAGTAGCAGATAGTAACAAAGCAGCAATACCAGCAAATTGGGTTCCATGCCAGCCAATAATTAATCCATCACCAAATACTGTGTGCGAAATGGAAGAACGAGTAGAAAATATTAATCAAAACGGAAGTGGAATGAATTGGTACCTAACATTTAAAAATCCAGAAAAATGTAATGAAACAATATCTGATAATTGTACAGAAGACAAATGTGAAATAAAATGCGTAAATGAATCTACAGAGAACAAAAATTGTTCATCATAAACTAGAGCGATAAACTAACAAAAAAATAATGAATTTTATTGACGAATTAATTACCAAAATATATAATAACACAAATAAGGAGGTAAAACATATGAGAAAATATTTTGGAACAGATGGTATCAGGAGAATAGCAAATACAGAGCTAACTCCAGAACTTGTATATAAAGTAGCAAAAGCAGGAGCATATGTATTATCAAAACATACAGATCATGCACCAACAATTTTTATAGGAAGAGACACACGTATATCAGGAACTCTAATCGAAAGTGCCATGATAGCAGGTTTCCTAAGCTATGGAGCAAATGTAAAAATATTAGGAGTAATGCCAACTCCAGCAGTAGCATATTTAACAAAAAGATTTAAAGCAGATGCAAGTGTAGTAATATCAGCATCTCACAACACATTTGAATTTAATGGGGTAAAATACTTCAGTAATAAAGGAATGAAAATTCCAGACGAATTAGAAGAAGAAATAGAAGAAATAATGGATTCAGGCAAAATAAATGAACTAACAGCTGTAAATGATAAAATAGGAGTATCTGAAATAAGAACAGATTTATTAGACGAATATGTATATTTCTTCAGAAAAAATTTCGAAGAAGAGCTAGAAGAACTAAATAAAGAAAACTTTGTAGTAGCAATAGATACAGCAAACGGAGCTACATCAGTAGTTGCAGATAAAGTATTTACAGTACTTGGAATAAAACATCATATATTAAATGATAACCCAGATGGAATCAACATAAACCATAACTGTGGATCAACACATTTAGAAATGTTAAAAGACTATGTTACCAAAAATAAATGTAGCTTAGGAATAGCATATGATGGTGATGGAGATAGATGTTTAGCCGTTGATGAAAACGGAAATGAAATAGATGGAGATAAAATTTTAGCCGTATTATCAAACTATTTAAAGAAAAAAGGAAAATTAAACAAAAATACAGTAGTAGCAACAGTAATGAGTAATCTAGGTCTAAATAAATATGCAAAAGAAAATGAACTATCTTATGTGCAAACAAAAGTAGGAGATAGATATGTTCTAGAAGAAATGCTAAAAAACGGCTACAACCTAGGAGGAGAGCAATCAGGACATGTAATTTGTTTAGACTACAATCCAACAGGAGATGGAATATTAACATCACTAATGCTAATAAGAGCAATACTAGAAGAAGGCAAAAAAACATCAGAAGTAACATCAATAATGAAAGCATATCCACAAGTATTAATAAATGCAAAAGTATCATCAGAAAAAAAATATGATTTTGATAAAGACCCTGAAATAAAAGAAGAAATAGAAAAACTAGAAAAAGAATTCGACGGAAACGGAAGAGTTCTAATAAGAGCTTCAGGAACAGAGCCATTAGTAAGAGTAATGATAGAAGGTGAAGATCAAAATTATATCAAAGAAAAAGCACAAACTATAGCTAATTTAATTGAAAAAAAATTAAAATAAAATATTTAAGGCAAAAGGAAAGTGATTATAACAAATCACTTTCCTTTTTGCTGGAATATACATATTTATATATGCATAATATTGAAATTACAGAATATATAATAAAAATATATATAATAAATTTTTATGAGGAGAATTGTATGAAATATAAATTAACAAGGTATGTATCATATTTAGAAAAAAATGAAATTATCGCAGTATATTCAAATTTTAATTTGTTTTTCTTAAAAAATGAGCCTGCGCTATGGTTTCAAAAAATTGTAAATAATGATGAAACAAAAGATATCCCAATAAATTTTATTAAATATTTGCAAGAGAAAGAAGTGATAGAGCATGGTTAATGGATTTTCTAGAATAGAATTATCAAATTTAATGTGGGAAAAACCATATTTTGCACAAATTGAATTAACAAGAAACTGTAATTTTTCCTGTAAGTTTTGTTTTGCAAATTGCGATTATACTAAAAAATATGAAGAGAAAAGTTACAATGATTGGATAAAAGTAATAAATGAATTATATGAATTAGGAATTAAATATCTACATTTTTCAGGAGGAGAAAATTTTCTTTATAAAGATTATAAAAAAATACTTCAATATTCACATGAAAAAGGTTTGAAAAATTTAGTAAATACAAATGGATATTTCGATATAGAAAATGTTTTAGATTATGTAGATAATTTTGTATTTTCTGTGCATGGTTATAAAGAAGTACATGATAATATTGTTAATGTTAAAGGTGCATTTGATAAAGTAGATAAAAATATAGAAATAGCAGTAAAAAATGATAAAAAAGTATCTATAAATACAGTATTAATAAAAGAAAATATAAATAATTATGAAAAGTTATATAATTATTTGTATTCAAAATATCGAAATAAAATTAAATATTCACCAACAATAGCAATTCCCTGTAAAACAGGAAAAAAAATAGACAGCATATCCATAGAATTGACTAAAGAGAACATGCAAAAGTATTTAAAAATCATACAAAAAATAGGTGATAAAAATTTAATATATAAGCATGGTCTACATGGTTTATGTAGCCTAGACAGAAATGATAATGATTTTTTTATGCCAGTTTGTGCCGCCGGAAAAAGTAAACTTATAATTAAGTACAATGGAAATGTATATCCATGCAATTTTTTTCAAACAGATGAATATATGTGCGGAAATGTTTTTAAAGATAATTTAACAGAAATATGGAAACATGGAAAAGGATTTCAAATATTTAGAAAATACTATTTAGATGAAGATTTACCTAAAAAATGTACTCAATGCAAAAAGAAAAATAACTGTTATTCAGGATGTAAAGCCTGGACTAAAAGTTATATGAATGGAGATATAAAAATAAAAAAAGAAAGGGATGAGAGATGTGAAATTATCAATGCATTTATTGGAAATTGAAATAACTACTAGATGCAATTTAAATTGTTTGCATTGTTATAATAGAGGTTATGAAAATATAGATATGCCATATGAACAAATTGAAAAATACATAAAATTTGCAAATGAAAATTGTGTAAGTAATTTGGTTATCTCAGGAGGAGAAGCTAGCCTTCATAAAGACTTTTTTAGGTTATGTGAATTTTTAAAGGGAAATAGAAAAAAATTAACAAACATAAAAAAGATAGTACTTCAAACAAACGGAAACATAAAAAACATAGATTTATCAAATTTAACAGGTTTTGATTATATACATTTGAGTTTTGATTTAGATGATAATAAAATACGAAAAATAGACTCTAATGAAACAATTAAATTAGCAAAAAAATTGCAGGAAATTGGAATATCACCATACTTTTTTACAACAATTCATAAAAATAATATGAATCATATAGATGAAATAATAAAAATTGCAAATGAAAATAATATTAGAATTGCTTTTAATTTTTGCATGTATACAGGGAGAAATAAAGATGTTTTATTAAGCCATGAAGAAAGAATTTTGGCAATAAAAAAATTATTAGAATATGAAAAACAAGGAAAAATTAGTAAACTAAGAAATCCATATATTAACTCGTATAAAAGAATGACTAATGAAGATCAAGAAAAATTCAAAATAAGAGGTGGATGTACAGCTGGAATAGCTTCATGTACAATACTTTCAAATGGTGATGTAATTCCATGTCCATTTTTTAGAATTGTATGTGGAAATGTAAATAATGAAAGTTTAGAAAATATATGGTTCAATTCAGAAAACTTTAAAGAATTAAGAGATAGAAAAAAATATGAAATTTGTGGAGACTGTAAATATATATCATACTGTGGAGGATGTAGAAATTCTGCATATGAAACTTCACATAAATTGAATGGTTTTGACAAAAATTGCGTGATGTTAGGCAATGCTTAAGTCAATAAAATTGGTAGTAAGGAGGTGAGATTATGCAAGATTGGCAAATGGATATAGAAGAATATAATGAATGCGGTTGCGAAATGAATACAGATTAAACGTCAAGTGAAAAGTCAAAAGCAATTCTTAGCAAAGTAAAAGCAATTTATACGAAAATACAGATTTTTTGTTATTATTTATTCTTGACTAAAATTCCCTATGATTATATAATCATAGGGAATTTTAAACATAAAAAGGAGATGTCAAGTTTAATGGAAAATAAAAAGTTTTATATTACAACACCAATATATTATCCTAGCGGAAAATTTCATATAGGTACAGCATATGCTACAACCTTAACAGATTGTATAAGAAGATATAAAAAAGCAAGAGGCTATGATACATACATGCTAACAGGTCTTGATGAGCACGGACAAAAAATCCAATCAGTTGCAGAAAAAAAAGGTGTAACTCCACAAGAGCATGTAGATGAAATGGCTGAAAAAGCTAAAGAACTATGGAATTTAATGGATATAGGGAATAACGATTTTATAAGAACTACTGAAGAAAGACATATGAAATCAGTAGAAAAAATAGTAGATTTATTCTTAAAAAATGGAGATATATACAAAGGTACTTATGAAGGCTTATACTGTATGCCTTGCGAAAACTACTTTACAGAAACACAATTAGTAGATGGGAAATGCCCTGATTGTGGTAGAGAAGTAAAAAAAATGCAAGAAGAATCATATTTCTTCAATATGAAAAAATATGAAAACTGGCTAAAAGAATTTTATGCTGAAAATCCACAATTTATAGAGCCAGAATCAAGAAAAACAGAAATATTTAATAATTTTATAAATCCAGGGCTAGAAGATTTATGTATAAGTCGTGCAACATTTGATTGGGGAATTCCAATGCCAAATGATCCAAAACACGTGTTATATGTATGGTTAGATGCTTTAACAAATTACATAACAGCGTTAGGATATATGTCAGATGATGATACATTATTTAAAAAATACTGGCCAGCAGATTTACATATAGTTGGAAAAGAAATAATAAGATTCCATGGAATATATTGGCCAATTTTCTTAAAAGCATTAGGGCTAGAAATGCCAAAGAAAATTTATGCACATAGTTGGATTGTAATGAAAGATGGAAAAATGTCAAAATCTGTAGGAAATGTAATCTACCCAGAAACATTAATTGAAAGATATGGGTTAGATGCTACAAAATACTACTTATTAAGACTAATGAGTTTTGCACAAGATTCAATGTTCACACCAGAAGATTTTGTTGACAGATTTAACTACGATTTAGCAAATGACCTAGGAAATCTATTAAACAGAACAATAGGAATGATGAATAAATATTATGAAGGTAAAATCCCAACAAATATAACCGAAAAGACAGAATTTGATGATGAGCTAGAAAACTATACACAAACACAAATAACAAAAGTAGAAGAACTAATGGATTCATATCATTTAAGTAATGCGTTATCAGAAATTTGGGCAATTATCGGAAGAACAAATAAATACATAGATGAAACAGCACCATGGGCACTTGCTAAATCTGAAAATAAAGAGCCACTAAAATCTGTAATGAATCATTTAGCAGAAAATTTAAGAAAAATAGCAATATTACTTTCTCCATTTATGCCACAAACTTCAGAAAAAATGCTTGAACAATTAGGTATATCAAATGAAGTTTGTTCATGGGATAGTATGAAACAAAATGATGTTATTGCTGAAGGTACAAGTGTTATTGAAAAGGGTGAACCTTTATTTGTGAGATTAGATAGAGAAGAGGAAATTGAATTTATTAAAAATGCAATGAAGAAATAAAATAAAAAACGGAGGAAAAAGAATATGGCAAATTCAAAAATTATAGTAGTTGAAGGTGCTCAAGGAGCTGGAAAAACAACAATAACAGATTATTTAAGATATAGTATTAAACATACAAATTTATATAGATTAAGTGGTATTAGTGATAGCACAAAAACAGGACTTGAAAAATCTAAAAAAATGTACGAAGACCTATTAGAATATATAGAAAAAATGGAAAATTTAAATATAAATTTACTATTTGATAGAACTTTTTTTACAGAAGAAAATTATTGCAGATTAGGCTTTAAAGAATATTCTTTTTCAGAAGTATATAATAAATTACTAAAAAAATTTAATGAATTAGATTTTGAAATATATTATATTACATTATATTTAGAAGACGAAAATTTATTTGAAGAACGATTAAAAAGAGATGGAAAAGTAGAACCTGCATATGCAAAATTTAGTAGCCAAAGCAGTATAAATCAACAAAGAGTATATTTACAAATGGCAGAAGAAATAAAAGAAAAATACAAAAATATTCATGTGTATAACATAGAAAACAGTAAACCATTAGAAGAAACAAAAACACAGCTAAAAGAAATTTTAAATTTTTAAAATGGGAACGTGGAAACTGGGATGGAAACGTGAAATAAGGGAACAGAGAAATCGATTCACTTGAAGAAAATTAGAAATGTTTTATAGAAATTAATTCAAGAAAATTAATTTCTCCGTTCCCATTTCCAAATACTAAAATCTATTACATAAGAAAGATGAGGAAATACAAAATGGAGATAAAAGAACCAAATTTAGATGGAATTACAGAATGTAACACAATAAAAGGAGTAATAAGAGAAGCTAAAATAAGAGATATGGATGTAGCTTGCTGTTTTTTCAACAAATGCTATGAAGCAAATGTTGAAACAGACAGAATGGAATTTAGTTCATGTGAATTTAAAGATTGTATATGTTTAAATAGTAAGTTTGAAAAAGTATATTTTACAGATGTTTTATTTGAAAATTGCGATTTTTCAAATGCAATATTTTATGAATGCAACTTTGTAAGAGTTACATTTAAAAATTGTAAATTAGTTGGAGTAAATTTTTGCAATGTAAATATGTACAATATATTAATGGATAATTCAAATATTTCATATGCTAGCTTAACACTAGGAACATACAAAGAAGCATGTTTTTACGAATCAAAATTATCAAACTCTACAATTCAAGAAGTAATGCTAAAAGATGTAGAATTCGAAAGAACAAATCTTATTGCATCACAATTATGCAGAACAAATTTAAAGGGAATAGATTTATCTAGTTGTGATATAACAGGTGCTGCTATTTCTCAAGAATATATGAAAGGTCTTGTGGTAAATGAAATGCAGGCTGTTGAGCTATCAAAATTGCTAGGAGTTGTAATTAAATAGTTACATCTTGATATTTTTCTCATTTACATATATAATGTACAAAAACATGAAAGGAGCAAAAAAATATGTCTTTTATAGAAAATATGAAACAAAGAGCAAAAAAAGATATAAAAACAATAGTGTTACCAGAAGGTAATGATATAAGAACTATTCAAGCTGTAGAAAAAGTTTTACAAGAAAAATTTGCAGATGTTATTGTTCTTGGAAATAAAGAAAATATCTTAAAAATGGCAAAAGAAAATAATATAAATATTGATGGAGTTAAAATTATTAATCCTGTAGAGGATTCTAGATATGAAAAATTAGCAAACGATTTTTATGAACTTAGAAAAGCAAAAGGAATGACATTAGAAAAAGCAAAAGAAACTTTAAAAGATGAAACATACTTTGGTATGATGATGGTAAAAGAAGGATTTGCAGATGGACTTGTTTCTGGAGCTTGTCATTCTACATCTAATACATTAAGACCAGCACTTCAAATTTTAAAAACTGCACCTGGAACAAAACTTGTTTCTGCATTTTTTGTTATGTGTGTACCTGATTGTGAATACGGAGAAAATGGAACATTTGTATTTTCAGACAGTGGTCTTAATGAATATCCAGATGCTGAAAGTCTAGCAGAAATTGCTATTTCTTCAAGCAAAAGTTTTGAACAATTAGTACAAAAAGAAGCAAAAGTTGCAATGCTTTCATATTCAACATACGGAAGTGCATCATCACCATTAACAGAAAAAGTTGTAGAAGCAACAAAAATATTAAAAGAAAAAGCGCCAGATTTAATTTGTGATGGAGAGCTACAACTAGATGCTGCAATAATTCCAGAAATAGCAGCATCAAAAGCACCAGGAAGTCCAGTTGCAGGTAAAGCAAATACACTAATATTCCCAGATTTAGATGCAGGTAATATTGGATATAAATTAGTTCAAAGACTTGCAAAAGCAGAAGCATATGGACCATTATGCCAAGGTATAGCAAAACCAGTTAATGATTTATCTAGAGGATGCTCTAGTGACGATATAGTTGGTGTTATAGCAATAACAGCTGTACAAGCTCAAAGTAAATAAAAGGAGGCAGTATATGAAAATACTAGTATTAAATAGTGGAAGCTCATCACTAAAATATCAATTAATAGATATGAATAATGAGCAAGTTTTAGCAAAAGGAAATTTCGAAAGAATAGGTCAAAACAATTCATTTTTAACACACAAAGTTGGAGATGAAAAACATAAATTTGAAAAACCTGTATCTAATCATGAAAAAGCAATTAAATTTGTATTAGCAAAATTACAAAGTGATGTATATGGTGTAATAAAATCAGCAGATGAAATTCATGCAGTAGGTCACAGAATAGTTCATGGAGGAGAAAAATTTACAAAACCAGTAATTATAAATGACGAAGTATTAGCAGAAATAGAAGAATGCATAGAGCTTGCTCCACTACATAATCCAGCTGCAATATTAGGAATAAAAGCATGTATATCAGTTATGCCAGGAAAAACAAATGTAGCAGTATTTGATACAGCATTCCATCAAACAATGTCAGAGGAAAGTTACATATATCCAATACCATACAAATATTACGAAAAATATAAAATTCGTAGATATGGATTCCACGGAACTTCACACGAATATGTAGCAAATAGAGTTGCCGAAATAATGGGAAAAGATATAAAAGATTTAAAAATAGTAAATTGCCATTTAGGACAAGGTGCAAGTATTTGTGCAATTAAAAATGGAAAATCAGTAGATACAAGTATGGGATTCACACCACTTGGAGGAATTCCAATGGGAACACGTTCAGGTGACTTAGACCCATCTGTAGTTACATATATAGCTAAATTAAGAAATCATACTACAGAAGAAATGGATGAAATATTAAATAAAAAATCAGGAGTGTATGGAATTTCAGAAGTGTCTGTAGACTTTAGAGATATAGAAGCAGAAGCTGCAAATGGAGATAAAAATGCTCAAATGGCACTTGAAAACTTTGCATATAATGTAGCACAATTCGTAGCTAAATATGCGGTATCAATGGGCGGAATTGATGTACTTACATTTACTGCAGGAGTTGGAGAAAAAGGTCCAGAATCAAGAGAAAAAATATGTGATTATTTAAAATTCCTAGGTGTGCAGGTTGATTACGAAAAGAATAAAATTAGAAACCAAGAAATAGAAATAACTGGTGAAACTTCAAAAGTAAAAATTCATGTTGTACCTACAAATGAGGAACTACTTATTGCAAGAGCAACAAAAGATTTGTGCTAATTTTAATGTTCTTTGTTTAAGTTAAAAATTTTTGAAATGTAAGACAAGTTACCGAGAAAGATGCAAAACAATGGGTGATGATGGCATATATATTATTTGATATTCACCCCAACCTCGAAGAAACTGTAAACTTTGCTTCGCTGTTCACTCGCAAAATAAACAGTTTCTACCTTGTCGGTCCCCACCCAAGTTCATATCAAATAATATATATGCCATCATCACCCATAGTTTTGCATCTTTCTCTAGCTTATCGAAAATTTTTTGATTATTGACATTTGTCATAAAAAAATAAAATCTGAAAGGAAGTATAAATAATGAAAATATTAGTTTTAAATTGTGGTAGTTCATCACTAAAATACCAATTAATCAATATGGAAAACGAAGAAGTAATTGCAAAAGGAAATTACGAAAGAATTGGTATAGACAAATCTTTTGTAACACATAAAGTAAATGGAGAAAAATATGTTATTGAAAATCCTGCTCCAACACATAAAGAAGCATTAGAATTTATAATAAAACAATTAACTGAAACTGATTATGCAGTTATATCAAGCTTAGATGAAATAAATGCAGTAGGACATAGAGTTGTTCATGGTGGAGAAAAATTTGCTAAGCCAGTTTTAGTAAATGATGAAGTTATTGAAGGAATACGTGAATGTGCTGATTTAGCACCTGTTCACAACCCTGCTGCTGTTATGGGAATTGAAGCTTGTAAAAATTTAATGAGTGATAAACCAAATGTAGTAGTATTTGACACAGGATTCCATCAAACAATTCCAGAAGAAAGATATTTATACCCAATACCATATCATTATTATAGAAGCTATAAAATTCGTAAATATGGATTCCATGGAACTTCTCATTCTTATGTTTCAAAAAGAGTTGCAGAAGTTATGAATAAACCATTAGAAAGCCTAAAAACTGTAGTTTGTCATATAGGACAAGGTGCTAGTATTTGTGCTGTTGATGGTGGAAAATCAGTAGATACAAGTATGGGATTAACTCCACTTGGTGGAATAATGATGTGTGCAAGAAGTGGTGATTTAGATCCATCTATAGTTACATATTTAATGAAAAAAGAAAATCTTTCATCAGATGAAATGGATAAAATATTAAATAAAGAATCTGGATTACTTGGAATTTCAGGAGTATCTTCAGATGTTAGAGATGTAGAAGCTGAAGCTACAAATGGAAATGAAAAAGCAGCTCTTAGCTTAAAAGCATATGATTTAAATATAGCTCAATATATAGCAAAATATGGTGTTTCAATGGGGGGAATAGACACAATAGTATTTACAGCAGGTGTTGGAGAAAACCAAAAAAATAGAAGAGCTGGAATTTGCAAAAACTTAGAATTTTTAGGAATAAAAATTGATGAATCTAAAAATGAAGTAAGAGGAGAAGAAGCCGAAATATCTACTCCTGATTCAAAAATAAAAGTTTATGTTATTCCAACAAATGAAGAACTTGTAATTGCTAGAGAGACAAAGAGTTTAATAAGCAAATAGCTATTTTTCAGAAGAGCAAACTTTTGCTCTTCTTTTTTGCACATTGGGGTGCGTGAAAAATGTGATGAATACAAAAAAATTTAATTACATATTGTAAAAATTGGTTTTATTGGTATAATACATAATATAACGATTTTAAGGAGGATTCAAAAGATGATTAAAAAGGTAGCAATATTAGCAAATGGTGGAGATGTATCAGGTTTTAACGCAGTTATAAGAGCAATTGTAAAATCTGCTGAAAAGCATGATATCGAATGTTATGGATTCATAGAAGGATATAGAGGCTTATTAAAAAATGAATATATAAAATTAAGTACTTCTCAAAATAGTAGAGCATGTGGAATATTACCAAAAGGAGGATCAATAATAGGTTCATCAACAAATGCAAATGTTTTTAACTATAAAGTAGAAGAAAATGGAGAAATTGTTTATAAAGATTTATCAGACAAGTGTGTTCAAAATGTCAAAGATGATGGATTTGATTGTTTATTTATTTTAGGAGGAGATGGAACTCAAAAATCTGCAAGAGATCTTTCTTTAAAAGGTTTAAAGGTAATTGGGGTTCCAAAAACAATAGACAATGATGTTGCTTGTACAGATATAACTTTTGGATACAATACGGCTGTTTCAGTAGCAACAGAGGCTTTAGATAGACTTCACACAACTGGAGAAACACATCACAGAATTATGGTACTAGAAGTTATGGGAAGATATGCAGGTTGGATTGCCCTAGAATCTGGTATCGCAGGAGGTGCAGATATTGCATTAATTCCAGAAATTCCATATGATATAAATAAAGCAGTAGAAAAAATAAATCGAAGAAAAGAATTAGGTAAAAATTTCTCAATTGTAGTTGTAGCAGAAGGTGCAAAACCAAAAGATGGAGAAATTTCTGTTGCAGAAGTACGTGATAATGGTAAAGGTGTTGATAATACAAAACTTGGAGGAGCAGGAGAAAAAGTTACAAAAGAGCTTCAAAAATTAACTGGAATGGAAGCAAGATGCACAGTTTTAGGATATACACAAAGAGGAGGAACACCAACATCTTTTGATAGAGTTTTATCAACAAAATATGGAGCAAAAGCTATGGAACTTGCTATTGAAGGTAAATTTAATGTGTTAACAGTACTAAAAGATGGAAAATTAGATTGTGTATCTTTAGAAGATGTAGTAGGTGAAAATAAAGAAATCGGTGCAGTTTCTGGTAATACTAAAGAAAGTAACATAAGAAAGGTTACAATGGATGACGATTTAATAAAAACTGCAAGAAGTATTGGAATTTGTTTGGGGGATTAGGTTGACAAAAAGTCGAAAATGGTTTACAATAGAACAATCAAAAAAAAAGGAGGGGCTGATATGCCCACAAAGAAAGATTTTCGACCTTTGACGAAAGAAGAGATAAAAATGTTGGCTGACACTGCTGCTGACATTGCATCTCAGTTAGAAGAGGCAGCGTCGAAAACGTTACCAAAGAAGACCAATAACTTTCCGTCGCTTAAAAGAAAGCGACAGAAGTAAGGATCTGCAAAAAGACTCTATTTGAGTCTTTTTTGCTTTTTATACATATGTAAACTAAGCACAAATAATAAAAATACATCTTGCAAATAAAAAAACATATGATAAAATATACAAAAATAGCAAGGAGGAAAAATATGTTTGCATACATAAAAGGCACATTCGAATCAAGAACAATGGATTACATTGTAATAGACGTAAACGGAATAGGATATAAAATATTTATGTCCGAAAATTCAATGAAAAACATAGGAGAACTAGGAACTGTAGTAAAAGTACATACATATCTAAAAGTAAGAGAAGACGATGTAAGTATTTATGGATTTTCTTCAAGCGAAGAGCTAAGAATGTTTGAACTACTAGTTTCAGTAAGTGGAATTGGAGCAAAATCAGCAATAACAATTTTATCTAACATAGAGCCATCAACATTTGCAGTAGCAGTAGTTTCAGATGATGTAAATACATTAAAAAAATTACCAGGAATAGGAGCAAAAAGTGCTCAA
Organism: Clostridia bacterium; assembly: GCA_017625035.1. GTDB lineage: Bacteria > Bacillota > Clostridia > TANB77 > CAG-508 > CAG-492. The sequence goes on along the minus strand of JAGALX010000043.1, from coordinate 58,033 downwards.
AGAATCATTTTAGAGCTTAAAGATAAATTAAAATCAATAAATGTACAAGAACAAGAAAGTACACAAGTACCAAATATTATAACTAAAAATGAAAATACTCAAGAGCTAATTTCAGCATTACAAGTATTAGGGTATTCTAGAAAAGAAATTGAAAAAATAATCCCTAAATTAGATAGTAATGATACTAATTTAGAATCTATGATTAAAAAAGCTCTATTATTGTTATCAAAGTAATAAAATATATTGAAAAACTCTTTTATTTTTTTGCATTTTATAATATAATTTTAGTGTGATTTTGAAATTGAAAAAATCCAGAAAAGGAGTATAAATATGGAAAAAAAATCAACAAATAATAGGGTTAGATCTATAGGTAGCAAAGTATCAAGAAAAAAATCATCTAACCCAAAACCAAAAAATAAAAAAAATCATGCAAAACTAAAAAAATTCTTCATAATTTTACTATTATTAGCTATACTACTAGTTTTAGTAGCAATAGGTATTTTCTGTGGAATATTTTTTAGTGACAAATTTGCGTTATCTAAAGAAGACTTACTATTAGCAAATGCAAATACAGTTATTTATGATCGCGATGGAAATGTAATATTAGAATTATCTGGAGAAGAAAACCGCGAAATCATAAGTATTGGAGATATGAGTGAATATTTACCTAAAGCATTTGTATCAATAGAAGACGAAAGATATTACAGCCATAGTGGTGTAGACTTAAAAAGAACATTAGCAGCCACAGGTACATATTTACTAAAAGGTGATTCTTCTTTTGGTGGAAGTACAATTACTCAGCAATTAGTAAAAAATATAACAGATGAAAGAGAAAATTCTGGAGCCGCTGGTGTTGAAAGAAAAATAAAAGAAATGTCTAGAGCATATCAAGTCGAAAAAATGATATCTAAAGATCAAATATTAGAATTATATTTAAATATAATTCCACTAGGTGCAGATGGTGGCGATATTTGTGGTGTTGAAATGGCATCAACATATTATTTCAGTAAATCTGCTAGTGACTTAACAATCGAAGAATGCGCATTTTTAGCAGGTATAAACCATGCTCCAAATGTATACAATCCTTTTAAAAACACCGATAATCCAGAAAAACAAGAGCAAGTAAATAAAAAAATAAAAGTAAGAACACAAACAGTTTTAACAAAAATGAAAGAGCTTGGAAATATAACAGAAGAACAATACAAAACTGCATACGATAAAGTAGAAGCCGGATTAGCATTTACTAAAGGTACATTACCAACATCAAGTGTAAAATCATATTTTGTTCAATCTGCTATTAATGAAGTTGTAAATGATTTAGTAGAGCAAAAAGGTTTTTCAGAAGAATATGCTAAAAGTCGTGTTTATGGTGGAGGATATAAAATTTATACTACACAATCATCATCAATACAAGCTAACCTAGAAGAAGTATATAAAAGCGATAAATATATATTAACATCATCAAAATCAAGCACACACTCACAATCTGCAATGGTTATAATGGATCATACAAGTGGTCAAGTAGTTGGTTGTATGGGAGGTCTTGGAACAGATGTAGATGCAATAGGAATAAACAGAGCAACAAATAGTACAAGACAACCAGGTTCATCATTAAAACCACTTGCTACATACGGATGTGGAGTTGAAAAAGGTGTTATAAGAGCAGGTACAGTGTACGATAATTCTAAAACAACATTCGGAAAAGATTGGAGCCCATCTTCAACAAGTGCTAAAGCAGGATTGTGTACTGTAAGAGATGCAATAGAAGTATCATCAAATACAGTTGCTGCAAAAATAATGTCAGAAATTGGACCAGATAATTCAATAGATTTTCTAAGAAAATGTGGAATTACAACTTTAGTAAAAGCAAGTGAAAATGCAGAAGTAAATGATTCAAATTTACCTGCAATGGCTTTAGGAGGGCTAACAAATGGTGTAAGTCCATTACAAATGGCTGCAGCATATTCAATGATTGCAAATAATGGTGTGTACATATCACCAGTATTTTATACAAAAGTAGTAGATTCTTCAGGAAATATAGTTGTTGAAGCACAACAATCAAACGAAAGAGTAATGTCTGAGCAAAATGCATATATAATGAAAACACTATTAAAACAACCAGTAGAAGGTGGCTCAGGTACAGCAAGAAATTGTAAAATAAGTGGAATGGATGTTGGTGCCAAAACTGGTACAACAAACGATAATATAGACAGATGGCTTTGCGGAATAACACCATACTATACAGCTGCAACATGGTATGGATATGATGGAGAAAATGGCAAAAAAATAGAAGTAAATGGAAGTGGAAACTATGCTGCTAAAATATGGGCAGATGTTATGACTAAAGTTCACTCAAATTTAGCATCAGCAAGTTTTACTCAGCCAAGTGGAATTATTCAAGTAAAAACATGTAGAAAATCTGGATGCAAAGCAACAAGCTCTTGTTCAGAAATATATGTAGAATATTATGCAGAAAGTTCTATTCCAAAAGATTGTGAAGGTCATTCTTTAAAAATATGTTCTGATTCAGGAAAACTTGCAATAGATACCTGTCCAAATACATATTACTATAGCTTTGTACCAGAAAAAGAAAGAAATTCAAGTTGGAAAACAAATTCAAGTGTAAAAGCAGCAGCACCATCTGAAAAATGCGATATACACAAAACACCAGAAATACCAAAAGAAAATAATAATGGTGGCGATAATGATGTAGATATAACTATTTCAACTGATATTATAGTACCAAGTGTTATTGGAAAAACAGAATCTGCAGCAAAAAATGAATTAAAAAATATGAAGATTGATGTAAAATATAAATCTGATACAAGTAAAGAAGATGGAAAAGTAATAAGCCAAAGCATATCTCCAGGGCAAATAGTTGAAAAAAATACAAAAATAACAATAATAGTAAATAAAATTCAAAGGAAAGAGCCAGAACAAAATACAACACCTGAAAAAAATGTAGTGAAAAATGAAACTTCAGATAAAAACACAACAGGAACAACAAACACTACTAATTCAACAAATACTACAAAACCGACAAATACCACTAAACCAGCAAATACAACAGGAACAACAAATACTACTAAACCTACTGGTAATGCGACTAAAAATCCAACTTCTTCAGAAAATTAATAATAAAGTAATAAATATATAATATGTTGGACTAAAACAAAAATAGTCCAACATATTAATGAAATAAAAATTAATACTACAAAAATTCTGAGTGATAATATAAAATATACTATAACTTATATTTTGTATTAAGTAAATAAAATTAGAGGTGAACGTGTGGGCGAAGAAAAAAAACAATCATTTATATCAAATTTATTTAAAAGTATAAAAGATTTTGATTATTACAAACAAATATATACAGAAAAAATATCTAAGAGCTTTATTTATTTTATTATATTAATAATTGTATATTCTATAATTACAACTATAGGAATTGTTTATAACATGAATAAAAGCATTAATCAAACAGCAGACTTTATAAATACAGAAATTAACAATTTAAATTATTCAAATGGAATTTTAACAATTAACAATAATGAATATAAATCATTTTTTAATAACTATATAATAATAGATACTAGTAAAGAAAATAACAATGAATACGAAAATAAGGCAAATATTGTTATTGGAAAACAGTATTGTACTTTAAAATTAGAAAATAATATTTTTAAATTCAAGTATAATGATTATTTTTATGAAGATATTAATAAAGAAGATATAATGCAAATTTTAACCAACAAAAACACACAATTTTATATAATCTTTTCAATACTTGCATTATTAATTACTATAATTACATTAGCTTTTTCAACAGTTATGGATATTTTAATAATTGCTTTAATTGGTAGTATTATGGCTAAAATAATAGGTAATAATGAATTTAAATTTTCTAATATGTTTAAAATTGCAGTTCATGCAATTACTCTTCCAATAATATTAAGTTGTATATACTATATATTAAATACATTTACAGGATTTTATATAAAATATTTTTCTATAATGTATACATCAATAACAACTATTTATGTAGTAACGGCAATTTTGTTGATAACAGCGGATAAATCAAAAAGTAATGATAGTATATAGAAATGTTAATATAAAATAAAAATCGAATAAATCAAAACTAATGTTAAAACTTATAAAATTTAAACATAGAAAAAATAGTTTTAAATTTTTAACTAAAATCAAATACAAAAATAAGAAATTTATTTAATAATAATTTAATTTTACACATATTTTCAGGATATAATAAATATACAAAAATCCGTGAAGGGAGTTTATAAAATGAATTCAAATGAAAAACAAAAAAATAATAAGAAAAAATATATAATTACATTTTTAATAGTAATATTATCAATAGCAGGAATTATTTATGGTATAATGCAATATATGAATTATAGCAAACAAAAAGAAGAAAAATCTTTAGCATATACAGAATTAATTACAAAAATTAAAGATGATACTATCGAAAAAGTTGAAATGAAAACTAATAGTACTACAGTAAAAGTTAAAATAAAAGAACAAGAAGAGGAAAAAGAAGTTATAGTTCCTGAAAAAGAAGCTTTTATTGAATATATACAAGAACAAGTAAAAGAAGGAAAAAACATTGAATTAATTCAAAAAGAAGAAAATGTATTTGTATCTATAGGAGGAAAACTACTTGCTTTTCTACCAACAATAATGCTTGTAGTTCTATTAATTCTAATAGTTCAAATGCAATGGCTTGGTGAAAAAGGAAAAGTATATGATTCTACAACACAAAAAACAAGAACAACATTCAAAGATATAGCAGGATTAGATGAAGAAAAACAAGAAATGATAGAAATAGTTGATTTCTTAAAAAAACCTAAAAAATTCCAAGAAATGGGTGCAAAAATACCAAGAGGTGTTTTACTATGTGGAAATCCAGGTACAGGTAAAACTTTAATTGCAAAAGCAATTGCAGGTGAAGCAAATGTACCATTTATATCAATGAGTGGATCAGAATTTATAGAAATGTTTGCTGGGCTTGGAGCATCTAGAGTAAGAAAATTATTTGAAAAGGCCAGAAAAATATCTCCTTGTATAGTATTTATAGATGAAATTGATGCAATAGGTTCAAGAAGAACATCATCAAGCGGAGCTGAAAGCGAAAATAATCAAACACTAAACCAGTTACTAGTAGAAATGGATGGTTTTGATACAGAAGAAGCTATTATAGTGCTAGCTGCAACAAATAGACCAGAAATGTTAGATAAAGCTTTATTAAGACCAGGTAGATTTGATAGACAAATTACAATTGGTCTACCAGATTTAAATGGTAGAGAAGCAATATTAAAAATACATGCTGAAGGTAAAAAATTAGATTCATCTGTTGACTTAAGAAGTATAGCAGAAGATACAGCAGGTTTTACAGGTGCAGAACTTTCTAATATTTTAAACGAAGCAGCAATTATAGCAACAATAAAAGGAAATAGAGCAATTACTAATGAAGATATAGAAGAGGCTGTTAAAAAAGTTACAGTAGGGCTAGAAAAACATAGTAGAGTTATATCTGAAAAAGATAAAAAACTAACAGCATTCCATGAAGCAGGACATGCAATAGTAAGTAGATATTTAGAAACTCAAAAAGATGTAAAAGAAATATCAATAATACCAAGAGGTGTTGCTGGTGGATATACAATGTACAAAACAAACGAAGATAAATTCTATGTATCTAAACAAGAAATGGAAGAAAAATTAATTGCCCTATTAGGTGGTAGAGCAGCAGAAAAAATTGCATTAGATGATATTTCTACAGGGGCAAGCAATGACATAGAAGTTGCAACAAAAATTGCCACAGATATGGTAACTATATATGGAATGAGTGATATAGTAGGTCCTATATCAGTAAACCTAGAAAAGGATCCATATCAAATGCAATTACTAGGAAACAAATTCGAAGATGCAATAGGTGCAGAAATAAAATTACTAGTTGATAATGCATATTATCAAGCTAAAAAAATAATATCAGAGCATATGGATAAATTAAATTTAGTTGCTAATACATTGTTACAAAAAGAAGTTATTTCTGAAAAAGAATTCGAAAGTTTTTTTGAGGAATAAATAATAAAACGAAGTTTTTGTCTAAGGTTTTTAGATAAAAACTTCGTTTTAGTTTATATAATAGTAAAGTTCATATAAGAGTAAAGTTTAATTGCTTTTGTTCTTTTCCATATTTTCTTCAAATATGAGGAAGGTTACCGAGGAAGATGCAGAATCAAGGGGGAATGGTGGGCATTTACAGCAACGAAGTTTTTTGTCGAAAAATATTGTATAAGCAAATAAAAAGTTGTAAAATAATATTTGAAAATAAAAGAGGTGCATGCAAATGATTGAAATAGAGGAAAAAAACAAAATAGATAAAGGTATTAAAAAAGAATATAAACAACAAAATCAAATAGAACCAAATATACAAAAAGAATATCTAGGAAAATATGATATAGGACAAAATTTTAATAAAGAAAAAAATTTGAAAGCCAAAAAGAGCTTAAAAAAGCCAATTATAATTATAGGAATAGTATTACTACTTATTGTAATAGGAGTAGCATTAATTTTATATTTTACTGAAATACCAGTAGTAAATTTTAATGGCAAAAAAGTAGAAACTATAAGCTATGGAGAAACATATAATGATAAGGGATTAAAGGTTTATACTAAATTTAAAAATATAAGTGATAAAATAATTATTGAAAACAACATAGATACATCAAAAATAGGACATTATACTATAACTTATAAAGTACCATATTTAAATCAGTATAAAATGTATACAAGAAATGTTAATATTGTAGATACAACAGCTCCATCAATTAGTTTAATAGGAGATACACATTATAACTTGGAATATGGAACAGAATATCAAGAGCCAGGATATAAAGCTACAGATAATTATGATGGAGACATCACAAATAAGGTTGTTGTTACAAAAGTAGACATAGACGAAAATAATTTTGAAGAACACTATACTGTAAATGATTCTTCAGGAAATAACTTTAAAATTATAAGATATGTGAAAATAACAGATAATATTGCACCAAAGATAACTTTGAATGGAAACTCAGTAATTAGTGTAATTAAGGGGTCCATATACAATGAACAAGGAGCTAAAGCAATAGATAATAAAGATGGTGACATATCAAAAAATATACAAATTATCGAAAATGTAGATACTTCAAAAAATGGTACATATACAATTACATACACAGCAAGTGATTACAGCGGAAACAAAACCACAAAACAAAGAAAAGTTATTGTAAGTGAAACACCTGTAACAGGAGTAATTTATTTAACTTTTGATGATGGACCAAGCAGTACTATAACTCCTAAAATATTAGATGTATTAGAAGAAAAAGGCGTTAATGCAACATTTTTTATATTAAATTACAATGATAAAAATGAACATTTAGTAAAAAGAACAGTAAACGAAGGAAATGCAATAGGAATTCATGGTTATTCTCACGATTATTCAAAAATATATACTTCAGTTGATGCTTGCTACGAAAATATAATAAAACTGCAACAAAAAATATATAATTCAACAGGAATAACAACAAAAATAGTAAGATTTCCAGGAGGGAGTTCAAATACTGTAAGTAAAAAATATTGTGAAGATGTAATGACTCAAATTACACAAAAAGTTTTAAGTGAAGGTTTTAAATATTATGATTGGAATATAGCATCAGGTGATTCTGGAGATGTAAATACAAAGGAAGCTGTATATAATAATGTTACAAAAGCTCTTAAACCAGGAAGAGATAATATAATATTGATGCATGATTTCACTGGAAATAACAAAACATTAGATGCCCTGCCACAGATAATAGATTATGGGTTATCAAATGGATATATGTTTGATGTAATAACAACTGATACCGAAATGTTGGCACAAAAAATACAAAATTAAAAAAATCTATTTATTTTTGGGGATTTTTGAGGTATAATTAATTTATAGAGTATTTTTTTGTATAACGAAACTAAAAAATAACAAAACAATAAAAAATAAATTCACAAAAGAAAAATTAAAGGGGGAAATTAAAAGGCTAAATTAAGTGTAAAAAATAATGGGGGCGGTTTTGTAATTATGGAAAATAATATTATTAAAGAAAATTATTTAGAAGTTTTACCTAGTCAAGAAATAATTAAAAATGAAGAATTAAATATATTACCAATTATTAAGCAAGATCCAAGTTTATTATTACCCGTTATTATACAGAAAAAAGAATTAGCATTAATTGAAATAAAAAATGAAATTAGCAATATTAAAGGACATAAAATTATAATTGGAATATTGAAAATTATTAAAATATTAGCAATAGCTTTAGCTAAATTTATAAGATTTTGTTTTATTGCTAGTGCTAGTATAGTTGGATTTGTTGGAGTGTCAGCATTAGTAGTAATGTCAACAGCAATAATAACAAAAAATATAGTTAATAGTCAGTATGGAAGTACACCACAAAAAGATACTACATATTCAATTTTTCAAATGAAAGATGATATTAGTCAAAATTCCCAATAAAATTAATTTTTATACAAATGTTACATAAATTCTAAATAAATCAATCTACATAATATAAATAATAAAAATATGCACTATTTTCTAAATTTGAAGATAGTGCAATTATAATTTTATTAAACAAAATAATTTAAGAAATTAGATTTACTGAGATAAAAATAAAGAACAAATTACTTTTTTGTTGTAATTTGTTCTCTATTTTTTTTATTAAGGTAAAATTTTAATAAATTAATTACATACCCATATTATTTAGTCTAAGCTTTCTAATATTTTTGGTAACATTTGTTTTTTTCTAGATACTACATTTTCAAGCATTGCTGTATTGTTATCTAATGTAACACCATAAGCTTTTTCAACTATTCCAGAATCATTTCCAAGTGAAATAATTTTTGAATTTGAATTTAAAATATCTGTTGCAGCAAAAACATATAAATCTAAGTTTTCTTTTTGAATTTCATCATTTATAGCTGCTTCAAAATATACTTTATTTTTAAATACGCTATCTAAATCAGCTGTATTAATTTGAGCTATTTTGAATTTTTTTCCACCTTTTTCGAATAATTTACTATCAATGTTTATTACTTGTTCAGGTGTATAATCACTTAAGTCTGTACCAGCTTTTAATAAATCTGTACCATAAACTTCTAAATCAACTTCTGCTATTTTTGCTAATTTTTCAGCAATTATTTTATCTTCGTTTGTGCAAGTAGGTGATTTAAATAATAATGTATCAGATATTATAGCACTAAGCATCATTGTTGCGATATTTTTTGTTATTTCAACATCATATTCTTTATACATTTTGTATAAAACAGTAGATGTACATCCAACTGGTTCAGCTCTATAGTATAATTGATATGGTGCAACAAAGTTCATTGTATGGTGGTCTACAACTTTTTGAATATTAGCATTTGATAAATTATTAACACTTTGTGTTGATTCATTATGATCTACTAATATTACACTTTGACCATCTTCTATATCTGATATTAATTCAGGAGTTTCTATTCCTAAATAATTAAAAACATATTGAGTTTCTTTATTTATATTTCCAAGACGAACTGCCTTTGCTTGATTTCCTAATTGATTTTCTAAATTAGCCATTACCATTGATGACATTATAGAATCTGTATCTGGATTTTTATGTCCAAAAATAAGTGTTTGATTTATACCCATTATAATTCCTCCTCTATTTATAATAACAATACTAATTATACATTATTTTGGAAAAAAAGTCAATAATTAACATAATATTTTCTGACGAGGGAAATGGGGACGTTTCTAATTTCCCATTTTGGGGAATTTGGGACAGACTTTAAAGATTTTGAATATAATAAAACACCATAAGGAATTTTGAAAATCACCTAACGCATATATTTATCAATTAAAAAGCGAATAAGTTTTCGCAAAAAGATATTGTGTTTTCAGAAAAAATATATTATACTAAAGAACATAGGAAATGAAAAAGCAGATGTGTGTGTTGCCTTTAATTCCTCGGGAATATCTCGAGAGATTGGAGGTGATGTTTATGAATTATGTATTTTGTTTAATTGCATTAATATACATATTTTTTATTATAAGCATGACCTTATTAAGTTTAATATTTGTATTATTAGCCAATAAGGAAAAATAAAAAACACCACATTTTGCTTTCCCAGGCAATGTGGTGTTTTACTATAAGTATATAGGTAACACGCATTTCTGTGTAGATTTCGTTTCCTATACTTATATTATAACATATGTGTGTTATTTGTCAATTTATAAATTAGAAAGATTAAGAGCGGAAAAATGGAAGGGATGAAAGCCTGTATGAAAAATAAAAAAGTTTTATTAGGAATGAGCGGGGGAGTGGATAGTTCAGTATCAGCTTTATTACTAAAAAATGAAGGTTATGAAGTAATTGGAACTACACTAGAGCTTTTTACAGATAATAATTATAGTAATGAAAATACATATATAGATGCAAAAAATATATGTAATTCAATAGGAATTAAGCACTATATATTCGACTACAAAAATGAATTTAAAAAATATGTAATAGAAGATTTTATAAATTGTTATGCAAATTGTAAAACACCAAATCCATGTATCGAATGTAATAAATATATGAAATTTGGAATAATGTACGAAAAAGCAAAAGAGCTAGGTTGTAATTATATAGCAACTGGCCATTATGCAAAAACTGAATACAATGAACAATATGGAAGATGGGTACTAAAAAAATCTAAAGCAGGAAAAAAAGATCAAAGTTATGTATTATGGAACATTCCAAAACACCTAATAGAACACATACTATTTCCATTATCAGACTTCGAAAATAAAGATGAAATAAGAGCAATAGCAAAAGCAAATGATTTAAAAGTAGCAGGTAAACCAGACAGTGAAGATATTTGTTTTATACCAGATGGAAATTACAAAAAATTCCTAGAAAATAACTCAAATATAAAACCAAAACAAGGAAACATAGTAAATTCAAAAGGTGAAATACTTGGAAAACACACAGGTCTATACAACTACACAATAGGCCAAAGAAAAGGACTTGGAATATCATACAAAGTTCCACTATTTGTTATTGGATTTAACAAAGCAAAAAATGAAGTAATAGTAGGAGAAGAAAACGAACTTTATAAAAAAGAAGTTCTTGTAACAAATGTAAATTTATTATTAGTAGATGAAATAAAGCAAGAAATGGAAGTAGAAGTAAAAACAAGGTACTCATCAAAAGCTGCAAAAGCAAAAATTATACAAGAAGGCTCTAATATAAAAATAACATTTGAAGAGCCACAAAGAGCAATAACTCCAGGGCAATCAGCAGTATTTTATATTGGTGATATTGTTGTAGGTGGAGGAAAAATTATATAAAAATATATAAATGAATGAAAATAGTCAGTCTCATTGCACACAAATTTTTGCAAAATTTGGCGCGCGAACAATTGTGAATTTGGGGACGCGTTAAAAATGAATTTTAGCAAAATGTGAATTCAGAAACGCGTGAGTAAAAAAAATGAAATTTTCATTCGAAAGCAATAAAAAATTTTATAAAATATGCTTAAAGTTTATTGAAGTAAATAGTCCAATATGATATTATAAAATTAAAAGGAGAGCTGTATATGAATACAAAAGAAGAAAAGTTTTTAACAATTAACAATTATAATATAATAGGACGAAAAACAGATATTGATATCAACATAATAAAACAATATCCTAAGTTAGAAGAAATAAAAATAAAGAATTTTGATATTAGTAATGAATTAATAGAACTATTAAATAATTTACAAAATCTAAAAAAAATATTTTTAGTAAATTGTACAATCAACGCAAATAAAACTATAAATGAAAATAAAAATATTAGAATTAAGTAATTGTTATTTTACAAATATAGGTAAAGTATTTAAAAATGTAGAAATATTACAGTTAAGGGATTGTAAAAATATAGATATCAATCATATATTAAATTTTAAATTACAAACACTTAAAATATTAAATACTAAAATTATAAATTTTAGAAGTATACAAAATATTGATACTTTAGAAAATTTATATCTTAATGAAGTTGATTTAAATAATGAGCTAAACTATGAAAAGCTTACAAAATTAAAAAAAATCAATTTTGATGGTAGTTTTATAAATAACAAAAAAGAATTTTTATCTCAATTTGAAACTAAAAACATAAATATAAGTTTTTCAAAAAATTATGAAGAAATAGGGTAAATGCCAATGATAAAATTTGATAATGAAGAAGTTCAAATGTTAATAGAAACTAAATTAAAGAAAACTGAATTTACAATAGATGATTTGAAATCAATTTCATACATATCAATTGATGGAAGTGAATTAAATAGCATATTATCGTCAAAAGATTTAAGGTTGTTATCTAATATAAGGTTTGTAAATTACACGGATATCGACTTTAGAGGAATTTCATTTGAAAATATGGAAGGTCATACTATAAAGTTCGATAAATGTAATATTGAAAATATTGTGTGTACAAATTCGAAATTTACTAGTGTTGAAATACGTAATTGTAATTTTGATGAAAGTATAAAAGAATTATTAAATGTTGATGGGCTAGAAGAAATTAGTATTACGCATAATGCAGATATCGATATGGATAGAATAATTAACGATTATCCAGATTTTGAAAAAATATCGTTTTGGGATCAAATAAATATAAAAAGTAAATCATGTTATAAAATACCTAAAAATCTAGATTTAGCTTTACTAAGTAATTGTACAAATCTTAAAACTTTAAATTTATCAGGGATACATGTAAATGATGTAAATGTCTTACAAAACTTTGAAAAATTAGAAAGCCTTCGGTATAAGCAATGTATGTATGTGGAATGAACAGAAATTACCAAATATGCCTAATTTGAAATTTCTTAGGTTAGAATCTATAGAGTCTCTAGATGTAATCGTAAATAATCAACAGTTAAAGCATTTAAAAATAGATCAAGAAGGAAATAAACTAGATGACTTAGATAGTCTAAGCTTATTTGATAAGTTATCCCACCTAAGTATTGAAAATGCTAATAATATAAATACACATAATTTACCACAATTAGACTCTTTAGAAAAATTATCTTTGATTAATTCAGGAATTACGAGCATAGACTTTTTAAGTAAATTTTCTAAGTTAAATGATGTTAATTTAAATAATAATCCTATTCCAGCGAATTTATCTGATTCATTAATTGAATTAAAAAAGAGCATGAATTTAACTTGTTTAGCTTTTTATAATTCACCTGCATATGAAAAACTTTGTAAATTAGAAATTAGTATTAGTAAAGAAACAGAAGATTCTATCAAAGAATGCTTAGGGCTATGTAAAAAAGAAAAAATAAATGTATATGATTTGTTAAAGAGGAACATATCTAATATACAAATTAATAGTATTCAAATGTTTGATGATATGGTTCAATCTGGAATGTTTGATATAATAAATCCTGAAAAGTTATTGTTTAAAGTTGAAAATTTTGAACAAATAAATGAAAAAGACATCCAAAAGATAGCAAATGTTTTGCCAAATATAAAAATACATAATTTCAAAGGATTAACTCCAGAAAAAATCGAGGCATTAGGAAACCAAAACTTTTACATAGAAGGTGATTTATTAGCACGGACGTAGGGAATTTGGCGCTGGCTATAAAAAAGAAGATATGCTTCAATTATTACAGACATTCGACTCTATTAAACAAAGTATTCCGGAAAATGAACCAGAATTAAAGCAATTTTTAAGAATATATAAAACTTTAGGTATGCATATAGATTATGATAAAAGTGGTTGTATAGGAGAACCAGAATATATAGATGGTAATGATAAAATTACTAGATCGTTAAAAGGTTGTTTATTGGAAGGTCGAGGCGTTTGCGTTGGTTATGCCCACGCACTAGAACAAGTATGTTCTTATATAGGTATACATTCAGAATATAAAAGCGGTATGGCACATACTCAAAATGGTTCAGGTGGCCATGCTTGGAATCAAGTTTTGATTGAAGGAAAGCCCTATAATGTTGATCTGACATGGGATAGTAGAAGGCTAAAAAATAATATACCTGTAGAATATTGTTTAAGAGGTGATGAATTCTTCAATGAGACGCATGAGTCATTTAATAATAAATCAACTATTTGTAAAGAAGATTATCCTCAAGAAACCATACAACAAATTTTATCAGAGCTTCCTCAATATGGAATAAATGGTATTAATCCGCAAGAAAAATCAGTGATTGGACCAAAAAATACTGAAAGAATACCTCAAGTAACTACGTCGCAATTGCAATCTATGGCATTAAATGTTGCAGAACAAGGGAGCACTACGGTGTCACAGGTTGGTAAATGCTTGAAAAATATTGAAGAACAAAAAGAAAAGCCAAATCCTGAAAGAGGTGAACAAATTGAATATTAAAATATATGAAGAATATCAAAAAGCCTTTGCAGAAGTAAATTATATTATAGAAAATTCAGAAGATAATATAAAAACAAAGATTCCACAAAAATTCAAACAAATGATAGAACACAATATGGATAATCAATATACCATTAAATTCAACTTAGATGAAGGACTAAATAATTGTAAATTGTTAAAAAAAACAAAAGAAATTTTATATTTCATATATGTTGTTTATATATGCGATGATGTAGAAAAACGTAAATTTCTCAAATACGAAATGGAAGTACAAAAAAATAAAAAAGAGAAATATGATATTGAGAAAATATTTAAACAAAGACAAAACGAAATGGTAGAAAATAAATTATTACCAATTAAAGTAAAAAAAGAAAATTGGTATAATAAAATTAAAAATGTATTTAAACATATATTTTTTAGTAAATAAGTTTATTAAATATACAAGGTATTGCTAATTTGTATTGATTTGTAAAATACCTTGTATATTTGTATTTTTGCAATAATTTAAGGTAATTTGAAAAAATATTGAAATTTACCCTTTTTGTATCATCAATTTACCAATTGAACAATTAAATATTTTACTTGTAAAACCAATACCAATATTGTATAATATGCAATATATTAAAAGTAGGAGGTAAAGAATATGAAGATTAACATTTACAACACATTAACAAAGAAAAAAGAAGAATTTAAACCAATTAATGAGGGAAAAGTCTGTCTATATTCTTGTGGACCTACAGTTTACTATTTCGCACATATAGGAAACCTAAGAGCATACTTATTTATGGACAATTTACGTAGAGTATTAAAATATAATGGATATGAACTAAAACATGTAATGAACATAACAGATGTAGGTCACTTAGTATCAGATGCCGATGAAGGCGAAGACAAAATGATGAAAGCAGCAAGACTAGAAAATAAAAATCCATTTGCAATAGCAGATTTTTATGCACAAGCATTCTTAAAAGATATGGGCAAACTAAACATCGATATGCCAGAAATTATAGCAAGAGCAACTGAGCATATTGAATGTATGGAAGAATATGTAAAACAAATAATTGCAAATGGCTATACATATGAAACAGATAACACAATATATTTCGATACATCAAAATTAGATAAATACGGAATATTATCAAACAAAGAAGTAGACGAAAACGATACCGAGTCAAGAATAGATGTAGACCCAAATAAAAAACATCCAAACGATTTTGCAGTATGGATTAAAGCACCAGAAAATCACCTAATGAAATGGGATTCATTCTGGGGAAAATGCTATCCAGGATGGCACCTAGAGTGCTCTGCAATGGGTCACAAATATTTAGGAGAAGAATTTGACATTCACACAGGAGGAGTAGATCACATTACAGTACATCACGAAAACGAAATAGCACAAGGAAAAGGATTTTGTGGAAAAAATCCAGCACATTATTGGATGCATATTGAATTTCTTCAAGTAAATGGTGGAAAAATGTCAAAAAGTTTAGGGAACTTATATACAATAGAAGATTTAAAACAAAAAGGCTATGAACCACTTGTATACAGAATGTTTAATTTTTCATCACATTACAGAAAAAAAATAAATTTCACTTTTGAAGCAATGGATTCTGCAAAAACAGCACTTAATAGACTAAGAGAAGGATATTTAAAACATTTACAAGGAACAGATGATATAAATAACGAAGTAATCGAAAATTATAAACAAAAATTCCTAGATGCAATAAATGATGATTTAAATATGCCAGTTGCAATGAGCATTGTATGGGATGTAATAAAAAATCCAAATAAATCTAAAAAACTAGCAGAGCTAATTTTAAAATTTGATGAAGTATTAGGATTTGAATTAAAAGACTATAAACCACAAGTAAGCGAATTACCACAAGAAATAAAAAATCTTATAGAAAAAAGAAATACAGCTAGAGCAAACAAAGATTGGGCAGAATCAGATAGAATTAGAGATGAATTAATAAATATGGGATATACAGTAAAAGATAGCAAAGAATGCACTATAGTTGTTAAATCATAATAATTTTATTAAAATTTAAAATAAAAAAACAAAAAATGTATAATGAACAACACTCATTATACATTTTTTGTAATATATAAGTTAAGTAAAAATGAAAGAAAACCAAATGTTAAATATTTGTTACAAACATTTGGTTTTTTGCTATTATTTTTATTAAGAATAAGAATGAGCTTATTGGATAAAATAAATTGTGAATGCGTACAAAGTGCATTTATTACATTTTGAAAAGGAAGGAAATAGTGAATATTATGGATAAACAAAAAATCAATTGTACAGTAGAAACTTGTAAATTCAATGACACAAATACTCAAATATGTTTATTAAAACAAATTACAGTTACACCTACACAAAATTGTAAAACTAAAAAGCCGGATGAATCAATGTGTAGTAGTTATGAAAATCATAGTTTATAATAATGCTAAAAATCAAAAAAGGTTGATTTACAAAACCTTTTTTGATTTTTTTATGAGAATTATTGACTTTACATCAAAATAGAAATACAATAACCTAGAATTGGTAAAATAATATTACTATAAAAAATTCAAAGGAGGAAGATAATTATGCCATTAGTAACAACAAAGGAAATGTTTGAAAAATCAATGAAAGAGCACTTTGCAGTAGGAGCTTTTAATGTAAACAATATGGAAATTATTCAAGGAATAGTTGATGCAGCAGCAAAAGAAAATTCACCAGTAATATTACAAGCATCATCAGGAGCAATAAAATATGCAAGAATCCCTTATTTAAGAAAAATGATTGAAGCAGCATTAGAAGAGCACGATATTCCAATAGCACTTCACTTAGATCATGGACCAGATTTCGAAACATGTAAAATGTGTATTGATAACGGATTTACATCAGTTATGATAGATGGTTCAAAATATGATTTTGAAGAAAATATATCATTAACAAAAAAAGTAGTAGATTATGCCCATGCTCATGGAGTAGTTGTAGAAGCTGAACTTGGAAAATTAGCAGGAATAGAGGATGATGTAAATGTATCAGAAGAAGATGCAATATACACAGATCCAGAGCAAGCAAAAGAATTCGTAGAAAGAACAGGATGCGACTCACTAGCAATTGCTATAGGAACAAGCCATGGAGCATATAAATTTAAAGGAGAAGCAAAACTTCGTTTTGATATTTTAGCTAAAATAAAAGAGCTAATACCAAATACTCCAATAGTATTACACGGAGCATCAACAGTTATACCAGAGCTTGTAGAAAAATGTAATAAATACGGAGGAAACATACCTGGTGCAAAAGGTGTTCCAGATGAAATGCTACGTGAAGCAAGTTTATCTGGAGTTTCTAAAATTAATGTAGACACAGACTTAAGATTAGCAATGACAGGAGCAATAAGAGAAGTATTTGCAGAAGATCCATCAGCATTTGATCCTCGTAAATATTTAACACCAGCAAGAGCTAAAATTGAAGAAACAGTGGCTCACAAAATAAAAGATGTTTTCTGCTCTTCTAACAAAGCTTAAAAGGTTGCCAAAAGGGACTGGGATATTTGGCAACAAAAAATGAAAAAACATTAATTTATACTATTGCTTTGATATAAACATCTTATATTACACAAATTATATGGAAGGAATGAAAAGTAAATATATGAATAGAATAATAGCCAAAAATCCAAATGCAAGGCATAATTACACAATAGAAGATACTTTAGAAGCGGGAATAGTTTTATTTGGAACAGAAATAAAATCAGTAAGAGCAGGAAAAGTAAATTTAAAAGATAGTTATGCAGCAATAAAAAATGGAGAAGTATATATATATTCAATGCATATAAGTCCATATGAAAAAGGAAATATATTTAATAAAGATCCATTGAGAGATAGAAAATTACTATTAAATAAAGCTGAAATAAATAAATTATATGGAAAAATTAAACAAAAGGGATATTCTATAGTACCTATAAGTTTATATTTTAAAGGCGACTTAGTAAAAGTAGAACTAGGTATTGGAAAAGGTAAAAAACTATACGACAAACGTGAAGATATTGCAAAAAAAGATGCTGAAAGAAGAATGCTTCAAGCTCAAAGAGGGAAGATATAGAAAAATATTATAAAAAAAGATATATAAAAGAAGCAAGATACAATTATCGAGGTGCTGAAAAAGCTTCGATAATTGTATCTTATTTCTTTTTCTTTTCACATAATTTGAAAATTTATTAATGATCGTTTCTATTATTGTTTTTTGAACGAGAAGCATAATACCAGAATAAAGCAACAATTGCTATTGCGATAACAGCAATTATAATCCATGACCATGTTTCTGTATTCATAAATCCTGTGGCATTAGCTGTATCTGTAGAAGTTCTTTGTGCTGTATATCCTGCAGAATTAACTGCATTTTCAGCACCATTTTTTATATCGTTTCCAGCTGATTGTGCACCTTCTTGAATATTATTACCCATTGATTGAGCACCGTTTTGTATAGTATTTCCAGCAGATTGTGCTCCATCTTGCATTGAATTAGTAGCATTTCTTGTAGCATTAGCAGCACCTTTTGCAGCATCTTCTACGAAATTTTCTACACCACCAACAACATTTTTGGCAGCATTACTCATATTATTGATAGTATTTGTTGCTGCATAGGAATAAATGCAAGATACACAGAATGTAAATATAATAAATGAAATTGAAAAAATTATTTTCTTCATGACATCCTCCTTTTAGAAAAAATTAAGCAGTTTTTAAGCTTAATATTAGTATTTTACTAAAAAGATAAAATATACATAAAAAAATATAGCAAAATAAAAAAATATAGTGTAAAACTATATTTTTCAAAATTTTATTTTTTTAATTTGACTAAAATTGCAACTCCAAGGAATATTATAACAACTCCAACAGCAATAAGTAATATGTTAATTATATTTGTTACAGATAAAATTCCTTCTTCAGCTGAAGTTGTTGAGCTTACAGTTGTTGTTATTTGTCCAGTTGTTTGATTTGATGTTTGGTTTGATGTTTGATTTGTTGTAGTTCGAGTAGTTCGTTGATTTGAACTTTGTTCAGTTGTGTTTTCTGTAGTTGTTATATTTACTGCAAATGAATAATTGTAAAGATTAAATGTTGTGAACATTAGTATTGATATAGCGATTATAATTTGTGATAATTTTCTCATATGTACCTCCAAATTTTTACATTATGAAATTATAATAACATAAAGATATAAAAAAAGTCTATAGAAAATATAAAATTATTTATTAATTTTTTAGTAAGTACTAAGTTACCGAAAAAGTTGCCAAAGCCAGAGGTTGACAGTGGAAATATATTATTTCTAAATTCACCCCAACTGCGAAGAGTATGTAAATTTTGCTTCGCTGCTCGCTCGCGAAATTAACATACTCTAGCTTGTCGGTCCCCACCCCAGTTCATTTAGAAATAATATATTTCCACTGTCAACCTCTGGCTTTGGCAACTTTTTCTAATTTGTGCATAATTTTGTGTTGACAATAGAGATAAAAGATGATAACATACAAACAAATATTCGAAAAAAACTAATGTACAAATATAGTAAATTAATAAGCGATAAAATTAACTGATTCAAAAATAAAAAGAAAGGTAAATAAAAAATGGAAAATATAATTATTTTGGCAAGTAATAATAAAAATAAATTGAAAGAAATAACTGCAAAGTTAAATCCTTTTGGAATAAAAGTTATCTCTCAAAAAGAAGCGGGGTATGATATTGAAGTTGAAGAAACAGGAACAACATTCCAAGAAAATGCAATACTAAAAGCAGAAGCAATATATGAATTAAGCAATAAACCTGTAATTGCAGAAGATAGTGGGTTAGAAGTTGACTTTTTAAATGGAGATCCAGGCGTATATTCTGCAAGATATGCAGGTGAAAATGCAACCGATGAAGATAAATGTAATAAAATATTAAATCTAATGAAAGATGTAAAAGATGATAACAAAAGAACAGCTAGATTTAAATGTGCAATATGTTACATTGATGCAAACGGAATTAAACATATATTTGAACAATCCTGTGAAGGTATAATAGCAAAAGAGCCACATGGAAATAACGGCTTTGGATATGATCCAATATTTATGATTGAAAATAAAAGTTTTGCTGAAATAACTCAAGAAGAAAAAAACGAAATAAGTCACAGAGGAAAAGCAATAAAAGAGCTGGTAAATTATATTAAAAACTCAAAATAAAACAAAAAAATATTATAATCAAGCTAATAAAAAATATTTTAAAACAAAACTATATTATATATTTTTTATACTTACTAGCAATTAACAAAAATCAAAAAAATTAATAAGAGGAAAAATACAAATGATATATGAATTTGAAGTACCAGGTAAAATTATAGGAAAAGGTAGACCACGATTAAATACTTATACAGGAAGTGTATATACACCCACAAGAACAAAAGATTATGAAACTTTAATAGAGCAATATTTTTTATTAAAATATCCAAAATACAAACCCTTTGAAGGCAGAATTCAAGTTGAAATAAATGCCTTTTTTGAGGTTCCAAAATCAGCTAAAAAAGCAGAAAAAGAGCTAATGCTACAAAATAAAATAAATCCTACTAAAAAGCCAGACATCGACAATATAGTAAAAATTATATTAGATGCTATGAATGGAATTGCTTTTAAAGATGATATTCAAATAACAAAATTGAGTGTAGAAAAAACATATTCTAGTTCAGAAAAAGTTCAAATAAAAATAAGTGAATATTAAAAAGTATAATATGCATTAGATTAAAATATCATAAATTATATAAAAAAATGTATGATATTATAAATAATGTCAAAAAATTGGAATATTATATTTTGGACATGAATATAATTTTAATATATTAAATTTTACTCGAAAGGAGAAAAAATTGAGAAAATTAATAAGGGGATGTACAGT
Source organism: Clostridia bacterium (assembly GCA_017625035.1). GTDB lineage: Bacteria > Bacillota > Clostridia > TANB77 > CAG-508 > CAG-492. The sequence continues at coordinate 36,664 of JAGALX010000043.1, read as the reverse complement.
AATTTCATTTTTAGCAATTTTTTTATTAAATTTAGTAGAGGCTAAAGAATTCAATTCAAATACTTTAAGTTATGTAGATGTGTATGTAAATGGACAAGTTTTTTCGAATATACAAGAAACAATTGAAACCATTGCAAGTGTTGCCAATCAAGATGATAACATAATATTGAATAATAAAGAATTAGAAAGTTTAGATTCATACAATCCACCCAGAACTGCTGTTGAAAATAATATAGTTTTATTAATTGTATCATTTATAATATGTATGACAGCAACAATTGGAATTGGACATAGAATGAAAAAAATAAAAGCTTTTAATTTAATGATATAAAACTAGTCAGAAATCAAAATTGTTAATAAGATAATTAAAATAAAGTATATCTTAATATTTTAGTTATTTCATTGGCAATTTTTATATTTTTTTATAAAATATATGTTGTTGGTGAGGAGATAGTTATTAGAAAATACAAAAATTATATACAAAATTTCGCATTGCAAAAAAATATATGTAATGATAAAATATAAAAAATTAAAAGATTAATTTAGAGGAGTTTTTTATATTGAAAAAAATAAATAAAGATAATAAAACAGATAACACAGAAAAATTGGACAACAAAAAAATAAATATAGAAGATAGTATAGATAAAAAAACAGATAAGGAAAATAAAACTATTGAAGAAAAAAATTCTGAAGAAGTGACAACAAAAGACAAAAGGAAATTCATTAAAAAGCTAATTATAATTTTAACAATTATTTTTATAATTTTTTTAATATATAGAGTATTTTCATATTTTTCATGGAAAAACCTAGCACTTCCAATGATGAAAAATCAATGCTCTATTGTAGTAGATGCAAATGGAAATATAATAGAAAAATTAGGAGCAGAAAAAAAACAACAAAATGTAGATTTATCAGATATTCCAGAAAATTTAAAAAATGCATATATTGATATTGAAGACGAAAGATTTTTTTCTCATAAAGGAATAGATATAAAAAGAACAGGAGCTGCAATAGGCTCATATATATCTAATGGTGGAAAATCATCTTTTGGTGCAAGTACAATAACACAACAATTAGTAAAAAATTTAACCGGAAATACCAAAAATTTAATTCCTAGAAAAATAGAAGAATGGGTAAAATCTGTAGAATTAGAAACTTTCAGTAGCAAAGATGATATATTAGAAGCATATTTTAACATAATATATGTTGCTCCAAATACATATGGAGTTAGCATGGGAGCAAAATACTACTTTAGCAAGGATCTTAAAGATTTAAGTTTAGCAGAATGCGCATTTTTAGCAGGAATAAATCATTCTCCAAATTCATATAATCCATTTAAAGAAAAAGATAATGATGAAAAAATAAAAAGCAGAACAAAAACAGTTTTAACTAAAATGCTTGAACTAAATCATATTAATCAAGATGAATATAATATGGCAGTTCAAGAGCTAGAAAATGGACTAGCTTTCAATAACGGACAAATAGAGCCAGAAAATGATGGAATATACTCATATCATACTGATGCTGTTATATCAGAAGTAGTTTCAGAAATAGCTGATAAAAAAAATATCAGCACAGAATTTGCAACTAATTACATATATATGGCTGGACTTACAATACATAGTACAGAAAAAATAGATATTCAAGAAAAATTAGAAAATGAATATAACAAAAATAAATATAGTATAACATCAGAAACAGGCCAAAAGTCTCAATCAGCAATGGTAGTAATAGATCAATCAAATGGACATGTAGTAGGATGTGTAGGAGCTTTAGGCGAAAAAACAGTTGCTAGAGGATTTAACAGAGCGACTCAAGGTGTAAGGCAAACCGGTTCTGCAATGAAACCTATTGCAGTGCTTGTACCAGGAATTGATAAAAAATTATTTACAGCTGCAACAATATATAATGATGAGCAAACGATTTTTTATGATAATAATAAAAAGGAATATTCTCCAAGTAATAATGATAATTATATTGGAAAAATTACAGTAAGAAGAGCCGTAGAATCATCGCAAAATATACCTTTTGTAAAAATGATGGGAATTATAACTCCCAAAATATCAATTAACTATTTAGAAAAAATGGGAATAACAACATTAACTGAAAAAGATGAAAATTTATCATTAGCATTAGGTGGATTAGATAAAGGAATAACTCCACTAGAAATGGCAGCTGCGTACGCTACAATTGCAAATGATGGAGAATATATAGAACCTACGTTTTATACAAAAATAGAAAATTCCGAAGGAGAAATTATATTAAAAACAAAGCAAAATAAAACTACAGTATTTTCAAAAGAAGTAGCATGTATTTTAAAACAAATATTAAAACAACCAGTAGAAGGAACTAATGGAACTGCAAAACAATGTAAAATAGAAGGAATAGATGTTGCTGCAAAAACTGGAACTACAAATGAAAATTACGATAAATGGCTTTGTGGATTTACAACATATTATACAGCAGTTACATGGTATGGATATGATATTAATGAAACATTATCTTACAAAGGAGAAAGTCCCGCGATACTGTTATGGTCAGCGGTTATGAAAGATATTCATTCAAATTTAGACAAGGCTAAATTTGATATAAACGAAAATGTAGAGCAATCTGAAATTTGTGCTAAAACAGGAGAAACTGCTAATACTAATTGTACAGAAACATACACAGAATATTTCTTATCAGGAACTGTGCCAAGTCAGTGTGTAGGATGTAGTAGTACAAAAAAATAATAAAACGAATCAAAACATTGAAAATAATGAACATTATTATCTTCCAAAGCTTGCAAAACACCAACATGTGCAGCACCTTTTATTCCACCACCAGACAAACACAAACCTAAGCTCAAACGCATCACTCCCATATAATTACACTTGTCGCATAATGTGATTGTAAAAAAATCAAATTCTTTAAATACACTACTATTGTTATATAAATATAATATTAAAAAAATAAAAATAGTTTACAAGCTAGGAAAAGAGTTAGTTTGAAAGAAATATTCTTTCATAACTATGTGTGCCTTCGAGTGAAGTGAGAAAGGAATGGAATTTTTTATGGAAAAACAGAAAAATAAAAAATTGTATCATTACACTAGCATAGAAAATTTATTATTAATTTTAAAAAATAAACTGAAAGCTATTAATATGGCTTGAAAGATGATATTATGGTTTGAGACGAATATAAATTACCTCAAAGGAAATAATATTATTATGAGGTGATTTTTTATGAAATTTGAAAAAGATAAGCATGGAGAAAATTATTTTGAAAATGAAGATACAACACGATATGGGGAATTTATATCATCATATTTTGCATGGATTCCGTTAAACAAGCAAAAGAGAAGAGCAAGTGAGCTTGAAAATATGACTAAAAAGGAAGAATAATGGAATTTTATTATAAAACAAAAGACTAAAAATATATATTGATTTAATAACAAAGAATAAATAATAATAGTTTTCATACAATACTAAAAGTAGATAAATAGAAAAATTCATATTGACAAATTAAATGTTAACATGCTATACTATCTACAATAGATCAGTACTTCAGAAAACCTACGGGACTGGAGTCGGATAAAATAAACCTCGGGGGATTATAAAAACCTCGAGGTATTTTTTTGGGGAGGTAAATTGGAAAAAGAATTTTATACAATAGATAGACAAATAGAATTATTGCGTAATAGAAATATTCAAATAAAAAATACAAAATTAGCTAAGAAAATATTAACAAATAATAACTATTACTATTTAATAAATGGATATAAAGATTTATTTTTAGACAAAAGAAGTAAATCAGAGCAATTTATAGAAGGAACATCTTTGGAAGAAATCTATAGTCTATATGAATTTGATAGAAGAATGAAAATAGTTTTTTTAGAATATATTCTATTAATAGAAAGAAGGCTTAACACTTATATATCTTACGAATTTTCAAAAAATTATGGTCATAAAAATTATTTAATTCCAGAAAATTTTAATAATATCAATAAAAATAAAGATTTAATCAAAAATTTTATAAATAATATTAATTTAGAAATTTCCCATCAATACAAAAATACAAATAAAATGATTGTGCATTATATAGATACATATAATTATATTCCATTATGGGTATTAATCAGAATATTATCATTTGGAAAGGTTTCGAAATTCTACAGTTTTATGAAACAAAAAGAGCAAAATTCTATAAGTAGAAAATTCAATATATCAAGTGAAGCATTAAAAGTATATTTAATTAATCTAGGAAATATTAGAAATATTTGCGCACATGATGAAAAACTATATGATGTTATATTAAAAGTAAGAATAAAAAATACAAAATACCATAAAAATCTTTCCTTAAACAAGAGCGATAATAAACTGACATATGCAACGAGAGACTTATTTTCAATAGTAATTATATTGAAAATATTGCTCGAAGAGGTAGAATTTAAGGAATACTATAATAAAGTGATAATTAATATAGATTTGTTAAAGGACAACTTAAAAACAATAAATATTGATAAGGTGTTAAATAAAATGGGTTTTCCTATAAATTATAAAAAAATGTTAAATATGTAGTAATATAGTAGTAGGATAATTGATAGAGATAATAATAAAAAATAGCTATAATAAATATAAGATGGGAACATATAAATGCTCCCATCTAAAACACAATGAGTGAATTTTCATTAGTAAAAATTGATAAATATTCCTGCAGGATAAAATTATGAAATTATTTTTTTGTCAGCTATGATTAAGTGTTTTCAATACTTACAAGGATTTTTTTAGCATAAAAACCGTATTTTGCTCTTTACATAATTCATTAAAAACATATAACGAAAAATATAGTTATATCAAGCATCTTTTTATGTGCTTTTTAGTGTAAAGAATGTAAGGTTCTTGAAACCGTTGTGCCACAATAGCTTTCGCGGTTTTTAATGTTTTTGATATTCGCAAAGTCTTGATATTACTGTAATTAGTCAACATTTAAAATAAATTTCATAATTTTATCCTGATATTCCTGATAATTTTATTGAAAAATCAAACTTTTCTTGATATAATTAAATAATAAAAAATGATGGGGAGGGGTATTATGAATAGACTACTAAATGAAATTACAAAAATTGCAAAAGATGGAATAAATAAATATTTACTAAAGGTTTCAATGAATCAACTTGAGGGAAATGGAAAAATATATTATATGAATGATAAAGATGGTACTGCATTTGATTGGTATGTAAACAAAAGATTATGCCCATTTATGTGTTTTTATGATGATGCTGCAAATATGGGAGCTGTAAAAATTGTTGTAAGCGATAATTGTTGTGTTGACGCATATTTTTATGAAAATGGAGTAAATAAACCAACTCAAACTCAATCATATGTTTTGGATTGTGTAACTGAAGATATATTTGAGTTGGCAGTTATTCTAAATAAAGTAGCTGATGATAATGGAATGTATGGTGCTGCAATTGATGACATGGATACAGATGTAATGCCTAGTGAAGAAGAAGTCAATCAATTTAAAGAATGCGAAAAATCTTATAATGAAATAAGAAAATATAAAAATGAGTATAGTGAAATCATGGAAAAGACAGCTATCATATCAAACAAAATATTAGAAGATGGGTGGAAAGTAAGCTATTTCTATAGAGATGAACCATCAAATGATGTTGATAGTGGATGGTGCTTTATGGCTGGAAATGAAACTCAAGAGTATGCAGATGATGCTAGTAATTTTAAAATAATATATATAAGCAGTCTACTAGATATAGATTCTAGTATTATAGATTATGTATTAAAGCCAATTGGTACTAAAATGATAAGAATAGGACATAATGAATTTGAGTTAGATGATGGAATTAAAGAAATCTATACTGAAAAACAATAAAATCTTGTAATAAATGTGAAAGAAATAGAATGATATAGTTAAATGCTTATGTATTTTGTCTTAAAAATAAATATATTAAAGGAATGATAAAGAATGAATAATATATATGAAAGTTTTAATGATTTATTCAATAACTACAAAAAGCAATTACTGGATCCAAAATTTAAAATAATTAAAGAAAAAATGCAATTAGAAATTGATAAATTGGTTTCATTTAATTTAAATAATAATGATAAAATTATATATATAGAAAAAATAATAAAAGATGATTGTTATACAAAACTATTTATTTTTGAAACTTCAAATAAATATGTACTGTTTTCTTTAAGGGATAATGAGATAGTTTTAAATTGTGGAATTGCAAATATTAATGCAATTGAATGGTTAAAGAAATATTATAATAATGAAATCTTCAAAGAGCGTTTAGATGAACAAATAAAAATCAAATTAAATGACAAAATAGAGCATTTAGATAATACATTTTATAGTTTATTTATGTATATAATTAAAAAGAATGTAGAGCCAGAATGTAAAGAAATTATTGCATATGCAAAAAGAGTTGAATGGTTGGGTGATACAATAGAAATAAGAAGAGAATATAAAAGATTAACTATAAATTGTTATAAAGTCGCTTCAGAAATGGGAAGTTCAGATGCAGATTTATTATTAGGTAGAAAATATTATGCAGTATATACAACAAGAGAATTAGCTTTCCCATACTATGAAAAAGCTGTTGAAAGAGGAAATATTGATGCAATGATTGAAGTTGCAAAGTATTATCAAAGAAAAGATGAAGAAAAATTTTTGAAATATGTAAATTTAGCAATTAATAATAATAGTCAAGAAGCTAAAGAGATGTTAAAGGATTATAAAAATGAAAAAGAATGTAAATTGCTAGCAAACGAAATCTTAAAAGAAATAAAACAAAAAACAGATAAAAATTGTTATGAATTTGTTTTAAATCAAGAGGAGCCAGCAATTTTAGATTCGAAAATTGGAGGAAAACCATATGTACCTATAGGCGAACAATATCCTGTAAGCAAAGATGGTTCGCCAATGGCATTATTGATACAAATAAATTTTAATGGCATAGAATTAAATAATTATCCTACAAATGGAATTTTTCAAGTATTTTCTAATCAGGATTTTTATAAAAATGAATTTATTATTAAATTTTATAAAGAAATTGACTCTAATTATCAAAACAATTTTCCTAATCTTGAATTGAGTAAATTTATAACAAAGAACTCAATAAAAATTGATTTAATAAAAAGCAATACCTTTATGCCAATGTCTGATAGAAACTTTAATACGATACTTAAGGAAGTAATGAAAAATTATAAAAGAAAAAATGGTTTAAGAGAGGAAATCGAGGCCATTGCATATCCTCAATCAGCGTTATTAGGAGGATATGCTGATTTCACACAAAAAGATGTAAGAAAAAATAAAAAAATGGAGAATTATACTGAATGTTTAATTAAATTAGATAATCAATTTCATAAAAAATTAGACATTGGGGATATGGGAATAATTAATGTTTTAATAAAACCGGATGACTTAATTAATGGGGAGCTAGAAAAAGCTGTAGTTGTATGGGATTGTATGTAATACAAATTTATTAAAAAAAATATAATAAAACTCAAAACCTACTTATTAAACAAAAAGTTTTAATAAGTAGGTTTTTTATATGAACCTTCTAAAGAAGTGCAAAGATTAACTATAGAGTAATTTATATTAAATAAAATAATCGCAAAATTTTTGATTATTGTACTTTCCCCTTAAAATAAATATGAACCAAACAGCCAAAATGTTGAATTCATTCAACAAAAATACTATATTCCATATTAGTTATTAAATATGTAAGCTTCTGTAATATAAATGAAATACAAATTTAATATAAAAATATATTTAAAAAAATGTAAACTCAAGGTAAAAGAAAGTCAAAAAAATCACAAAAAACTATTGACTTCGCAAAAAAGAGGTGTATAATAAATACACAAAGGTCAAAGAAAGTCAAAGTCAAGAAAGGAGGATTGCAAAAATGAGAATGTCTGATATGATAGAAGAATTTATAAAAGAGCTATTTGAAGAAGAAGAAAATGACTATATCGAAATACAAAGAAATGATTTAGCAGAGCAATTCAATTGTGTACCATCGCAAATTAATTACGTAATTTCTACAAGATTCAAACCATCACAAGGCTACTATGTAGAAAGCAAAAGAGGCGGACGGAGGTCACATAACAATTAAAAAAATCAATATTACAAAAAGTAACTATATAATGCACATAATACCAAGCATTGGAGATAAACTAACAGCACAAGAAGTTGACATTTTCATAAGTAATTTGCTTTCATATCAAATAATAACAAAAGAGCAAGCAAAACTACTTAAAGTTGCAACTAGTGACAATGTACTAATAATACCACAACAATACAAAGATATTTTAAGAGCAAGTATTTTTAAAAATATGTTAATTAATTTAGTTTAAGGAGGTTGATTATAATGTTATGTTCAAATTGTGGCAAGCATGAAGCTAATATTCGATATACTCGTATAATTAATGGAGAAAAAACAGAATTTGCACTATGTGAAGAATGTGCTAAAAAGGTAGGTTTAGAGGATATTGATTTTAGCATGCCAATAAATTTTTCTAATTTTTTAAGTGACTTTTTTGAGGATGATACATTACTTCCAAGTTTTGCAAAAACTCATATAAATAAATGCCCAAAGTGTGGATTAACATATGATAATTTTGTAAGTAATGGTAAATTTGGATGTAGCGAATGTTACAATACTTTTTCAAATAAATTAGATGCTATATTAAAAAACTTACATGGTTCATCTAAACACACTGGAAGATTTCCAAAAAACATGCCTAAAAAAATGGAAAGTAAACAAAGCGTAGAAAATGAAGATAAAAAGATTGATGAAAAACAACAAAAAATAGATAAATTAAATAAAGATTTACAAAATGCAATAAAGGAAGAGCGTTATGAAGATGCTGCAAAAATAAGAGATGAAACAAAAAAATTACAATAAATTTAAATTACTAGTATAGGCAAAAATATAACCAAAAATCGTAAAAATATATGATAAATTTTATAACCATACAAAAGGTGCAATATATAAAATAGTTTGTTTATTGTACAAGAAAGGAAGGATTGTATATGTCAAATTGGTATTTACAAAATGGAAAAGATTCTGATGTAGTAATTAGCTCTAGAGTAAGACTTGCTAGAAATCTACTTGAATATAATTTTCCAAATAAGTTTTTAAAGGACGAATCTAAAAGTGTTTTAGATAAAATTGAAGAAATTACTCCTAGTTTAGGATATGGGTTAAAATTTTTAAAATTAGATAATATAGATGATATAACAAAAATTAGCTTGATGGAAAAACATTTAATAAGTCCTGATTTTGCAATGAATTCTAAACCAAACAAAGCAATTTTAATAAATGATGATGAAAATATTTGTATTATGATAAATGAAGAAGATCATCTTCGTATGCAAGTTTTTAGTGCTGGTTTAGAACTTGAAAATTTAGTTGGACTTATTAATGAAATTGATGACAAATTAAGCGGATTAGTAAATTATGCATGTAGCGAAAAATTTGGATATTTAACAGCTTGTCCTACAAATGTTGGTACTGCTATGAGAATATCTATAATGGTTCATCTTCCAGCTCTTACTTTAACTGGAAATATTACTAAAGTTTTAAGAGCTGTTAATAATTTTGGCATGAATATTAGAGGTATCTATGGTGAAGGCACAGAAAGCAAAGGCGATGTTTATCAAATTTTTAATAGTCAGTCATTAGGTTTATCTGAAAAAGAAATAATGAAAAATGTGAAAACTATTACTGATAAAATTATTGAGCAAGAACGCTTAGCCAGAAAATATTTAACTAAAAAGCCAATTGAGCTAGAAGATAGAGTTTATAGAGCATATGGAATTCTTGCAAATGCTAAAATTCTTACTTCAGATGAGTGTAGACAGTTATTATCTGATGTAAAACTTGGTACAGATTTGGGAATTATTACTGAATTAGATGATAGTAAGGTTAAAAAGATTGAGCTTTATACTAAGCCAGGAAATTTGCAAAAGTTTGATGGTAGTCAGCTTAATGCGTTTGATAGAGATATTAAAAGATGTGAGGTTATTAAAAAAATTTTAGCTCAATGAATTTAAAGTGCAAAGAGCGGCGGGAAAAGGGGACGGTTCTAATTTCCCATTTTTGGGAATTTGGGACACTCTTAAAAATTGTTATTAAAATTAAAATAGAAAATAATTAGTAAAGGGTGTCCCAAATTCCCAAAAATGGGAAATTAGAACCGTCCCCTTTTCCCTTATTTAAGGAGGGAAGTTGAAATGACATATAAATTTACAAATAGAGCCGAAAAGGCTATTCAAATTGCTAATGAAATTGCTGCAAGTTTAGGGCATAGTTACATTGGCACAGAGCATTTACTTTATGGTTTAGTTGAGGAAAATACTGGTATTGCTAGTAAAGTTCTTCAAAATCAAGGAATGACTTCTGATAAAATTTTGGAAGAAATTGATGAGTTGATTGGTAAGTCTGAGGAAGCTATTGATGCTCCTATAGGATTTACACCTAGAACTAAAAGAGTTATTGAAAATGCTTTTTTAGAGGCTAAAAAGTTAGAAAATGAGTATATTGGAACAGAGCATTTATTGATTGGTATTATGGTTGAGGGTGATAGTGTTGCTGTTAGAATTATGATGGATTTAGGTATTAATCCTCAAAAACTTTATAATGAGATTGTTAAGGTTTTGAAGGAAGGTGAAACTGATAGTTCTGTTAATAAAAAATCTACGAAACCTAGTGGAAGTTATAATTCTACACAAACTTTGAATCAATATGGTACAGACTTAACTAAACAGGCAAGAGAGGGAAAACTTGATCCTGTTATTGGCAGAAAAGATGAAATTGATAGAGTTATTCAAATTTTATCAAGAAGATCTAAAAATAATCCTTGTTTAATTGGTGAACCTGGTGTTGGTAAAACTGCTGTAGTTGAAGGGCTAGCAGAAAAAATAGTTTCTGAAGATATTCCAGAAATGCTTAAAAATAAAAGAGTTGTTACTTTAGATATTTCTAGTATGGTTGCTGGAGCTAAATATAGAGGCGATTTTGAGGAGCGTATTAAAAAGTGCCTGAATGAAGTTAAAAAATCTGGTGATGTTATTTTATTTATTGATGAAATTCATACAATAGTTGGTGCAGGTGCTGCTGAAGGTGCTGTTGATGCTGCTAATATTTTAAAACCACTTTTAGCTAGAGGTGAAATTCAATTAGTTGGAGCCACTACTTTAAATGAATACAGAAAACATATCGAAAAAGATAGTGCATTAGAGCGTAGATTTAGTCCAGTTACAGTATTAGAGCCTAGTTCAGATGATACTATAAAAATATTGCAAGGTATTAGAGATAAATATGAGGCACATCACAATGTTCAAATTACAGATGAGGCGATTGATTCAGCTGTTAAATTATCTGTAAGATATATAACAGATAGATTTTTACCAGATAAAGCAATAGATTTAATAGATGAGGCAGCTTCAAGATTAAAAATGAAAACATATACTGTTCCTGATAATTTAAAAGAAATAGAAGAAAAATTAGCTAGTTTATCAAAAGAAAAAGATGAGGCAATTAGAACTCAAGATTTTGAAAAAGCGGCGGCTTTAAGAGACAAAGAACATTCAACAAAAGTAAAATTAGAAAAAGAAAAGAAAAAATGGGAAAATAAAAATAGTAGAAGTGTTACAACTTTAACAGAAGAAGATATAGCTGAAGTTATTTCAAGTTGGACAAATATTCCTGCTAAAAGATTGACTCAAGATGAAAACGAAAAATTAAAGAATCTAGAAAAAGCATTACATGAAAGAGTAATCGGTCAAGATGAAGCTGTTTCTGCTGTTTCAAAAGCTATAAGAAGAGGAAGACTTGGACTTAAAGATCCAAATAGACCAATAGGATCATTCTTATTTTTAGGACAAACAGGTGTCGGTAAAACAGAGCTTTCTAAAGCTCTAGCTGAAAATTTATTTGGAAATGAAGATTCAATGATAAGAATTGATATGTCTGAATATATGGAATCTCATTCTGTAGCTAAATTAATAGGTGCACCTCCAGGATATGTTGGATTTGATGAAGCAGGTCAATTAACAGAAAAGGTTAGAAGAAAACCATATTCTGTAATTTTATTTGATGAAATTGAAAAAGCTCATCCGGATGTTATGAATATGTTGCTTCAAATTTTAGATGATGGTAGATTAACAGATAGCCAAGGAAGAACAATCAATTTTAAAAATACTGTAATTATAATGACTTCAAATGTTGGCGCAAGACTATTATCTGAAAAGAAAGCACTTGGATTTACATTAGAATCGGATAAAAATACTGAGGCTAAAAAAGAATATGAAAACAATAAAAAAGAAGTAATAGCAGAGCTTAAAAGAGAGTTTAAACCAGAGTTTTTAAATCGTATAGATGAAACTATAGTATTCCATAAATTAGGTGAAAATGAAATAAAACAAATTATAGATATTATGCTAAATCAAGTTCAAAAAAGATTAAAAGAGCAAAATATTAAAGTAGAAATTGATGACACAGCAAAAGAACTTGTAGCAAAAAATGGAGTAGATGTAAATTATGGTGCAAGACCACTTCGTAGAGCTATACAAAATATGGTGGAAGATAAAATTGCAGAGGCTATTTTGGATGGTAAAATCGAGCCAAATAAACTTGCTAAGGTAACTGTTAAGGATGATAAGATTGTGATTGAATAATAACTCACTTTTATTAGATTATGCACAAAAATTCGAAAAAAATCATAATATGTAATATATAATCAAACAAAAGGAGGATTATGTATGAAAGATTATAGATATAGAAAACATTGTTGTAAAAACAATAAATGTAATATGAACATGGATTGTGACGACAAAATGGATGAAATAATCGAACACAGCGAAGAATGTTCACATATGTGTACAATGCCTAAAAATGACTGTGAATGTGGATTTGATATGAATACAGATTCTGTATTTCCAGAAAATCCAATGCTTGCGCAAAGCTATGTTCCAATTCAAAAGATGAAAAAAGTATTTACACCAGAAGTTGGGTTAAAAATGGGAACTATATTTCCAGAGCTAGTTAGCCCATATGTACCTTGCCAAAGCATTAGAGAAATAGAATATATAAGAAATAATAATGAAATTGGGGAGGGATGTAATAGATGAATGAGCAATATATAAGTTATGAAGATTACCAAAAAGATTGCGAAATGCAAGAATTCAACAGGGGATGTGGATGTGATAATGATAATACAAGAGAAGAAATGCTAATGAAATTAAAAGAATATAAATTTAGTATTATAGAACTTGGATTATATTTAGATACTCATCCAGATGATGAAAAAGCTATATGCCTTCACAAAGAATATGCAAATAAATACAAAAATTTAGCAGATCAATATCAAAAAATATATGGGCCATTAACTATAATGTTCCCATGTAATAAATGGAGATGGCTAGAAGAACCATGGCACCCGTGTATGTTGGAAGAAAAAACCTTGTAACTGCCTATCTATAAGCTTTTTTAGACTTAGGAAACGAGGTTAAAAATGTTAAAATTTGCTTTGCAAGTAATCGATATTTTCCATAGATAGATTATTTAATTATATTATAGGCATCATATGCATCATTATTTTTACAAGCTTATGTGTTATCAAGAATATGTGAATCACAAGAAAGTAGGGAATTTTTAAAGGAAAAAATTGATTTAGCAAATAAGTTAGCTTATGAGGTTGTAAAAAATAAATATCTTGAAGAAGATATTTATAAAATGATTCCTAAGGATTTAAAATTTGATTATTTATAATGGCTACAAATAATTAGTAGAACATGTACAAAAATTAAAAGATGATTGTGAATTGGAATTAAAATTGTAAATATTAATTTGGGGAGATGGTTACAGTTCAGTGAGAAATTTTAACAAGTATAGCTAAAAGAGGATTTTTAACCTCAATTTGCTATGCTACACAAAAATCATAGAAAATTGTACAGATTGTTGAATTTTATAAATAAATAGAGTATAATTTCAATATGTTTGAAAGAAAAATATTGATATCGACATAAAAAAATGGTATTATGATGTTGTCAAAATCCACATGCAATACCAAAAATAAATATTTTTGGAGGTAAAAATGAAAAATTTACAAGAATTCACAGCTTTTATTCCTGCTGCTGGTTATGGCACAAGAATGGGGGAAGTATGCAAAAATAATCAAAAATGCATGTTACCTATTTGGGAAGAAAAGAAACCTATTTTGCATTACATTGTTCAAAACTTGATACAATGTGGATGTACTAAATTTGTTATTGCAGTAAATCATTGCAAAGAACAGATTATGGATTATTTTCAGAATGGAGAAAAGTTTGGGGTTGAAATTACTTATGTTGAAGGAGTGTTTAAATCAACCTATGATACATTAATTGAAGCAATTGATAAACTTCCAGATGTTTTTGTATATTCTCATGGAGATATGATTTTCAGACCAGAAGTATATGACAAACTGGTTGAAAAATACAGCAAACATCATGTCAGTGTAATTTCTGTAATGCCGAACACATATCCAGAGATGACACATCCTCGTGTAACGTTATCTGGAGATGATGTTGATGAAATCATTTTTAAAGGTGAAAGATTGGATAGATATCCATATATGTATTTAGGTGGAGCAATTTATAATAAATCTGATTTTTTAGATAATTTTGATGGTAATCGTTCAGGGATGGTAGAAAAAATGCTTTTACAGAAGTTTGCTAAAAATGAAAATGTAAAGGCAATTGTGTATAACCGCGAATGGAGACATTTTATGAATGAATCAGATTTGCAAGTTGTAGCCAATGAGAAAAATTGGTTAAAATAATATACTAAAATTAAGGAGGAGATAATAATGTCAATATTATTAACAGGTGGAGCAGGTTTTATTGGCTCACACACAGCAGTAGAGTTGATTAATGCTGGATATGATGTAGTAATTGCTGATAATCTTTCAAACAGTAACAAGAAGGTTATTGATCGTATCGAAAAAATTACAGGAAAGCGTCCTAAATTTTATGAGATTGATGTGGCTATCAAAGAGGAGCTTTATAAAGTTTTTGATGAAAATAATATTGAGGGAGCAATCCATTTTGCAGGTTTCAAATGTGTGCCAGAATCTACTAAAATACCATTAAAGTATTATAGAAATAACTTGGATACAACACTTTCATTACTTGAAGTAATGAAAGAATACAATTGTAATGCAATTGTATTCAGTTCTTCTGCAACAGTATATGGAGATAAAAACCCAGTACCATTCAAAGAAGATATGCCTGTTGGAGGTGCAACAAATGCATATGGTAGCACCAAATTAATGATTGAGAATATTTTAACAGATGTTGTTAAAGCATCAGATGGATTTTCAGCTGTAATGCTTAGATATTTTAATCCTATTGGAGCACATCCAAGTGGGTTAATAGGAGAAGCTCCAGATGGAATTCCAAACAATTTAATGCCATATGTTACTCAAACAGCTATTGGAGTACGTGATCATTTGATCATATATGGAGAGGATTACAATACACATGATGGCACAGGTGTACGTGATTATATCCATGTAGTTGATTTGGCAAGAGGGCATGTTGCAGCAATTAAATATGCGACAGAACACTTGGGGATTGAAGCTATTAATTTAGGAACAGGAAATGGAAACAGTGTTTGGGACGTTGTACATGCATTTGAAAAAGCAAACAATGTTAAAATTCCTACTGCTATTGGAAATAGGAGACCAGGGGATATTGATGAATGTTATGCATCTGTTGATAAGGCTGCTAAACTTTTAAATTGGCATGCAGAATTGACTCTTGAAGACATGTGCAAAGATTCTTGGAATTGGCAGAGAAATAATCCAAAAGGTTATGAAGATTAATTTATAGTTGCATATTATAGCAAAAAGAAACTATAGCTTAGTAAAACTTAGAGTTTCTTTTGTATATAATATGTTACAGTATTCCTGAAAAAATTTTGTTTGAAAATAAATATTAAAAGAAGTATTTGAATAAAAATTCGATACTTCTTTTTTTGACGCATATTAGTAGGTTTTAAATATTGATAAAAGATGAGATAACTCAGAAGATAATGAAAGATATGGCAAGATATTTGTAACAATTATAAACACTTAAATCAACCGTACAAGAAAAATTAGAAAATGTTAAAACTAATCTTATATTAGATAATAAAGAAAGAAGTTTGATAATACAAAATGAAAACTAACTACAACGGAAAAATCATTTTTAAATGGATAAATAAAAAAGAGATATACAACAAATACAACAACAAAGGGAAAAGCATATATGCTCAATCTCAAGCCAATAAAGCACATATAAAGTATATTGCCACACGAAGTGGTGTAGATTTAGGAAATGATATTCACGGACTATTTGGTCATATATTAAATACAAACGAAGTTGAAATGTTAGATTTAGACATAGTAAAAAAACATATGGTAAATATATCTAAAACAGGTATAGATGTATTCAAAACAGTAATATCTATAAAAAACGAAGATGCAATAAACAAAGGAATAATGAGCAAGGAAAAGTGGAAAGAGCTTTTAGAAGAAAGAATTCAAGAAATATCAAAAGCATTCAAAATACCATTTTACGATATAGAATATGTAGCAGCATTTCATGCCAAAAAGAATCAACCTCATTGTCATCTAGTCATATGGAATAAAAATCAAGAGTTAGCTGTAAAAAGAAAACCATATATAAATTTTACAAAAGTAAAAAGTTCTGTGGCAAAAATTAAAGTCTTTATACCATATAAAAGATGATTCAAAATTAAAAGTTGGAAAAATTTCTTATGAAGAAATAGACAAAATAAAATAGAGCTAAGAGAAATCATGCCAGATGAATTTAATATACCCACAATATCTATTGAAGTAAATAAGGGTTCTTTAGAAAAAATAGCAGATAAAATAAAAGACTTAGAAGAAGTATCAAATTCCTATAAAAAAGGTTTTAGATGACATATCAAAGCTTATAATTGAATCAAATAAATTAAAATTACACAAAGAGAAATAAATTCAGACGATAGTTTTCAAAAATGATTCATTGACTACCCAAAATAATGATGTTAATATTCAAATATGAATATGTGTATTTAATTTAGAAAGCAGTTGATAAATATTGTAAATTTGAATTTATAAAAAATATTAAATTTTAGAAAAAACGACTTTTTTGCAATAAAAACATGACTAATTTTCAATAAAAGATACGACTATTTTTCAATGCAAGATATGACTAATTTTCAATAAAACATTGACTTTTTTGCAATAAAATTTTAAAATATATTTAGAAAAAATATAAATATATTTTAGAGAGGGGATAAAATATGTATAGCAGAGAAGTAAAAGAAAGAATTAAAAAAATAAATGATACTTTTAGAGTTCTTGTAGTTACTGGTCCAAGACAAGTTGGAAAGACAACAGTATTAGAAAGTTTAATGCCTGAAAATATGACAAAAGTTTCTTTAGATGACGAAACTTTAAGAAAAGAAGCTCAAGAAAATCCAAAAATATTTTTAGATTCATATCCAACTCCATTATTTATTGACGAAGTGCAATATGCACCACAATTATTTCCATATATAAAAATGAGAGTTGATAAAGACAAAACACGAGGACAATATTGGTTATCTGGTTCACAATTATTTGATTTAATGAAAAATGTTACAGAATCTTTAGCTGGCAGAGCGGGAATTGTAAAAATGAATAGCTTTACGTATAGCGAAATTAAGCAAAATACAGAAAAAGAAATTTTTGATCCAGAAAATCTAAAACAAAAACAATACATCGATGTAAACGAAACATTTGAAAGAATTTTTTATGGAGGAATGCCTGAATTATATGATATACCAGATATGGACAGAAACGATTTTTATTATTCATATATTAATACTTATATAGAAAAGGATATAAAGAAAATCAAAAATATTGGAAATATTGAAACTTTTAAAAAATTTATGAGGGATGTAGCAATCAGAACAGGAACTACTTTAAATTATTCAGATATTGCAAATGATGTAGGAATTTCAGTTAATACTATAAGAGAGTGGATTTCAATATTAGTAAGTACAGGCATTATATATTTGTTAGAGCCATTTTCTTCAAGTAAAATAAAAAGATTAACACACATGCCAAAGATAATATTTATGGATATGGGATTGGCTTGTTATTTAGCTAACTGGGAAAGTGCGAAAGAATTACAATTAAGCAAATTGTCAGGGTGTTTTTTTGAATCATATGTTGTTTCAGAGCTAATAAAATCATATGATAATAAAGGTCTTCGACTAGAAATATCTCATTTTAGGAACAAAGAAACCGAAGAAATTGATTTGATTCTATATAAAAATAACACATTATATCCATTAGAAATAAAAAAATCAGCAAATCCAACTAAGGAAATGATGAAGAATTTTAAATATCTAGAAAAAGATAATAAGAAAATTGGAACAGGAGGAATTATTTGCCTATATGATAAATTAATGAAACTAGATGAAAATAATTATATTATTCCACTATCAAGCGTTATTAATTAACAAATCATAATATAAAAAATTTCAAAACTTTTTCAAAATCCATTCATTGACACATACAAAAAAGCAATATAAAATCTTATATTTAAAACTGCTGAAGAAAAAGGCTTGAAGCTAATTGATATTACAGAAGTAATAATAGAAAAAATAAGAAATATTGTAGAAAAAGTATTGCAAAAATATATTGATAAAAACATAAACAATACCAATTATATAACTGCATTTTCTGTAAAAGAATATCCAAATTATACACTAAATCATTTGAATTTTTAAGTGAGGCTAATTGGTTTGGAAAAGATATTAGAAATGATGCTGAGGCAGTAAAAAAATACAATATTTCGTTAAAACAAGTTGATAATGGAATATATGAGGGATAAAGAGATAATATTGCAATATGAGGAACCTGATATTAATGAAGATGTAGGTTTAGAAGAGGAATTTGAGGAAATATAGAAAAGAGTTCATAGATAAGGAAAAATTGTTAAAAATTACAAAAAAACTTTACATAAATAAGAACCGGTGATATAATAATAAAGTATTGAATTTATAAATAAAGGATGATGTATATGAAAGCAAGAATTCCAAATGCGTTTAAAGGAGGTATAACACCAGAAGAAGCTCTAAGAGCGAGATTAAGAGAAATCGGTAAAAAGGTTTTAGATAAATTTTCAGAGTTATGTAATGAATATCCCCAAAAGAGCATGCTAGAGCAATTAGATATGTTATTAGATGATGAAGTAAAAAAAGGTTTTCCTTCAAAAAATGACGGTGAAAGAAAATATGTAAATGTATTAGTTACAACTCTTATAGAAAAAACTGTAGCTAGTGCTGTAGGAAAAAATTTTGAAAGATATTCAGAAGAATATGGTTCAGAAGAACAAGCATTAGAAAAAATGAAAAAACTTCCACATATAAAATCAGATATTTCAGAAAAACTATCTTCCCAGATGAGAGCGATTGTAACACAACAAGTAAATGATTTTATAAAAACAAAGGAAACTCAGTTAGATAAAAACGAATTTAAAACAGCGAATGCAAATTCTAATATAGCAAAAACAAAGGAAACTCAGTCAGATGAAAACTTTATTTCAAAGGTACAAGGATTTACTAATGGTTTTGCATTTTTGGCGGATTCTCAATTAGTACAGGCAGCTACTAATTCTCCAATAAAAAAAGGTATGGGGAAATTTGATAATATTCATCAATATGCAAGGTTCGATCATATTCGACAACAAATACTACAAGAAATGGAAGGCAATAATATTAATGAAGCTACAGCTATAGCTAATATTTTAGAAAGAGGAACTATGGGCGGAGTAGAAGCAGATATTTTAAAACAAAGACAAAGAGTATTAGGCAAACCTACAAGAATTCAAAGACTGCAAAAAACAATGGATTCGTACATGTACCCAGAAGGACGTCCTGAAAAACATACAGGCAATCAAAGCAAACCAGCTATGACGACGAAAAAAGCTTGGAAGAAAGCTCTAGAAGATGAGCAAAATAGGTAGAGTATAGGTATGTAATGATTAGCCATTATGCTAATATAATTTACACAACAAAGCAACCAATTTTCAAAATATATTCAAAAAACATTCATTGACTAATAAAAACAAGTAGTATCATATCAATATGAAAAATTGCAAGTAGGCGATAATTAGTATAAAAAACTAATTACCGCCTACTTTTTTTGAGGACTTATGAAAAATTAGAAACAATTGTTGATATGTTGGCATCATCTATTGGTTTGTTAACAAATCCAACTAAAATAGCAAACACTTTTGAAAGCAAAGCAATAAAAGGATTATCTGATAAAACAATAAATTCATATATGAATTATTTAATGAAAGCATTTTTAATCAATAAAGCTAAAAGATATGATATTAAAGGAAGAAAATATATTTCAACTCCTTCAAAATAGATAGAAAATATAGATAGAAATAATTGTACACCATAATTGAAAAAAAGAGGGTAACTCGAAAGAGCTTTCACTGTAAAAAGTGGAGGCTCTTTTTTCAAAAATATTACAAATTAGCATATGAAAATGGTTGTTTATTAGTAAAGAAAAAAAGTTTTTAGAATATCTTATATTGAGGTGATACTTTTGATTAATGAAAATTATGAAGAAATATACACAGAAGATGGCAAGGAAATAACTGAATTGATACAAGAATTTATAGACGACAACATTTTAAATCTTAATTGTAATATAGAAAGTAAAACTGCTACATATAAATAGATAGTTATATTATAAGCTAGAAAGGAGTCAGGATGAATTCTTTATATAATAACTATCAAAGTTTAAATAATAATGAAATATACAATACAGAATTTTATGTAGCAATATATGTCAGACTATCAAAAGAAGATGATAAATTCGAAAAAAGTAGTAAATTAGATGATTCAGAAAGTATAGAAAATCAAATAAAATTTCTAACCAGTTTTGTCAAAGGTCAAGGTTGGAATATTGTAGACATTTATAAAGATGATGGATACACAGGAACTAATTTCAACAGACCAGATTTTATAAGAATGAAAAATGACATTGAGCTTGGAAAAGTCAATTTAGTAATAACAAAAGACTTATCAAGGCTTGGAAGAGAATACATCGAAACAGGATTTTATATTGAAAAATACTTTCCAAAGAAAAATGTAAGATACATAGCAGTAAATGATGGGATAGATACATTTGATCCAGACAACAGTAATAATGATATAACTCCATTTAAAGCAGTAATGAATGATATGTACGCAAAAGACATATCAAAAAAAGTAAAATCTACAATAATAATTAAAGCAATAGAAGGAGAATGTATAAAATCATTTTTACCATATGGATACAAAAAAGATGACAAAGACAAAAATAAAGTAGTAATAGATAGTGCTGTATCAGACAATATTATAAAAATATTTGAACTATACAAATCAGGAAAAACTAAAAAAGAAATCTGTGATTATTTAAATGAAAATAATATTGATACACCACTACGTTATAAAGAGCAAACCACAAATTATGCTAATCCAAACAAAAGAACTTATTTATGGAGTACATCATCTGTTACAAAAATTTTAAGAGATAGAATTTATATAGGAGACTTAGTTCAGCATAAATATTCTACAATAAGTTACAAAGTAAAAAAGACTATAAAATTAGATGAAAGCAAACACATAATAAAAGAAAATAATCATGAACCAATAATAGACAAAGAGACATTTTACTATGTTCAAGAGCTATTAAACAAACAAGCGAATGAATGGAATTATTCAAACAGACCACCACATTTATTAAAAGGATTAGTTTTTTGTAGTAGATGTGGGTCAAGAGTGACATATAATAAAAACCATGGAAAGTATTTTAGAATAATATGCAGTAGCTACAAAAAACAGGGAAAAGAGTTTTGCTCTAATATTAATATGAGAGAAGATTATTTAATTAAAAATGTAATAGATAGTTTGAAAAAGAATATAAAAGATTATTTAAATGAAGATGAAATTGTAATAAAAAATAATAAGAACAAACGAGAAAATAATAATAAAAAAATTTATCAAAAAAAGATAAATGAAATAGATAATTACATAAAAAATATTTATCAAGATAAAGTTAATGGATTAATAGATGATGAAATTTTTAAAAATCTGTTATCTAATTACCAAAAAGAAAAGAAGATGCTAGAAACAAAATTAAAAGAGGCTCAAAACCAAAATAAAATTATAGAGCTTAATAATAATGATACAACATTAAATAAAGACATAAAAAAATATGCATTAGACTTTTTAAATTTTGAAGATTATACAAAAATTGATAGGAATATTTTAATAAAATTAATTGATAAAATTGAAGTAAATAAAGACAAAAAAATAAAGATTTTTTATAAGTTCAAAAAGAGCTGAAGGCTTGAAAATACTGAAAAAAGTCCACATTAAAAATTTCTTCCAGATTGCGTGGGTGCTGGCCATGGGAAAGGGGGAATTTCTAATGTGGACTTATAATAAAGTTTTAGAATATCCGATAAATATAAAAAATAGAAATCCGCAACTTGCAAAATTTATAATTAGCCAATACGGAGGCCCTGACGGAGAATTAGCGGCTTCACTTAGATATTTAAGCCAAAGATTTGGAATGCCAGACCAAAAATCTAAGGCGATATTAAATGATATAGGCACGGAAGAGCTAGCTCACCTTGAAATGGTAGGAACTATAGTTCATCAACTAACAGACGGAGCTTCTCCAGAAGAGCTAAAACAAGCAGGACTTGGAGCATATTATACAGACCATGGCTGGGGAGTATATCCACAAGCAGCAGCAGGATTTCCATTTACAGCGTCAGTTCTAGCAGTAAAAGGCGACCCAATAGCAGATTTACAAGAAAATTTGGCTGCTGAACAAAAAGCAAGAGCCACTTACGAAAAACTAATAGACTTATGTGCAGATGACCCAGATGTAATAGACCCACTTCGTTTCTTAAGAGAAAGAGAAGTAGTTCATTTCCAAAGATTTGGTGAAGCATTAAGAGGAGTACAAGACAAACTTGCAGAAAAGAAATTTTATATGAATAATATGAATTGTATGAACCATATGCACAATCATAATAATTGTGATTGTTAATAAAAAACACTTATTGTATAAATTGCAATAAGTGTTTTTGCATAATAAATAGTAAAATGTTGAATTTTAAAAGTTTTATTAGTTAATATATTGAAAAATCACGTAAATGAATTAGGGGGGACGCGACAAAAAAGTATTATACTTTTTTGCATGACCTAAATTATTTTTTATTCCAAAGTATATTTTTTATTTATAATCAAAATCCCCTTCTTGATTTGCGTTAAATCATTATGTTATAATTTAAATGATAATTAAAAGAAATAGTAACCTGTAGGAGAGATTATAAATGAAAAAGAAAAATATAATAATTACAATATTTATCATAATATCAATTATTCTTATTTTATGGATAATAAAAGAAATTCCAAAGTTTATAACAAAGCAAGTAGCAATAAACTATACAAAAAATAAGGAACAACAAGAAGTTATTAAAAATGAATTCGATATAAAAACAAATAAAAATACAATTAATGAAACAACCGAAGAAATTACTAATAATACCAATACAGACACTGAAAAATCAGATTATGAATTAGTCAAAATAATAGACTATATACCTAATATTATTATTGATTTAAAATATGCAAGTACAGATAATTTTACTGGTGTTTTGATTTATAATACTAATGAGGCATATTTAAGATATGGAACAGTAAAGAAACTAATTAAAGCACAAGAAGAGCTAAATAAAAAAGGATATAATATAGTAGTTTGGGATGCATATAGACCAGTTGAAGCCCAATTTAAACTTTGGGAAGTTTGCCCAAATCCAACTTATGTAGCAAATCCTAATAAAGGATATTCAAGCCATAGTAAAGGAAATACAATAGATATAGGAATTGTGTCCATAAATGGAAATGATGTAGAACTTCCATCTGGATTTGATGATTTTTCTAAAAAGGCTGATAGAGATTATAGTGATGTATCAAAAAGTGCTAAAATAAATGCAACTATGTTGGAAAATATAATGTCAATATGTGGTTTTAAGGGCTATTCTGGTGAATGGTGGCATTATTCAGATAGTACAACTTATCCAGTAATAAAATAATTTTTCATATAATAGGAAAGTTCAACATAACAGTAAAAATTAACTAAGAATACTTTCCTATTATAGAAGTTCTATTAAATTTTAAATTCCATAACTATTTGTCACAGGATCTCTAAAAAAATTTATTTCAGGAGTAAAATAAGTAAAAGAAATAAAAGCTATTAACAATACTAATAAAATAATAATAGCAACAATTTTATTACAATTATTCATCGAAACTATCTTTTTAAAAGATGTACATTCACCTAAAAACACAGCAACAAAAAAACTACCAATATTTAAAATTGAGTAATTAGTGCCTAAAATTCCAGTATAAGCATAAAAAAATACTGTAATAAAACTAATAGTAGTAATAATGCAACCAGCTCTAGCACATAAATAATTAGAAAAATCTTTTCCAATATAAAAATATCCAATAATAGTTGTTAAAAGCATAGGAAAAAAGGCAAGTTTCAAATGTTCCCATGTACTTTCATTTACTGCACTAAATGAACCAACAAAAATATTATTATTAGACCACTCAAACGTAAAATGTAGAAGGCTTCCTAAAATGCACACAAAAATAAAAGAAAAAATATGAAATTTTAATACTTTTTTTACAATATCTATAAAAATCATCTCCTTATTATAAATTATTAAAAATATAAAAAAATATACTAATATTTGCTTAATAAATGGAAATTATAACTTATTATAAGGAGGACAATATGTTTTTACCAAAAAGAGTATTATATGAAAAAGATTCAGAAAATTACGAATTAGGAAAATATTTACTAGACCTATATAAATCAAAAAATATTCCATGTGATATTATAGAAAATCATAACAATATAGAAGAAATGCGAAAAAAGGAAAATTCTGAATTTAAAGATATGAAACAAAATCTTATAATAGGAATTAGAAAAACACATAAATTTGTTGAAAATCATAAAATTTCTAATTATCTTGTACCATACACATCTTCAGGATGTATTGCAATGTGTATGTATTGCTATTTGGTATGTAATTACAATAAATGTGCATATTTAAGATTATTTGTAAATAGAGAAGAAATGCTGGATAAAATTATAAAAGTAGCCAATAAATCTTCTGATAATTTAGTTTTTGAAATAGGAAGTAATAGTGATTTAATTTTAGAAAATACAATAACAAACAATTTAGTATGGACTATTGAAAATTTTGCTAAATCAGATAAAGGCCTACTAACCTTTCCTACTAAATTTGGCATGGTAGATCCAATTTTAAATTTAAATCATAATGGGAAAATAATAGTAAGAGTAAGTGTTAATCCAGAAGATATTATTAAAAATATAGAAATTGGAACATCTCCATTAAATAGTAGAATACAAGCAATAAACAAATTGAAACAGGCAGGATATAAAGTTGGAATACTAATTGCTCCTGTTATTTTTTTAGATAACTGGGAGGAAAAATACGAAAATCTTATAATAAATTTATGTGAAAAACTAAGTAGTGAAGTAAAAAAAGATGTATTTTTTGAAATTATATTTATGACATATAGTTTTGTTCATAGAGCAATTAATAGCGAAGCTTTTCCGAATAAAGAAAATTTATATAATAAAGATAAAATGACAGGAAGAGGTAGAGGAAAATATATGTACAAAAAAGAATATAGAGCAATTGGAGAAGATTTTTTTCGAAATAAATTAAAAAAATACTTTCCCAATAATGAAATAAAATATATTGTATAAAAATCCATTGCACACAAATTTTTGCAAAAATTGGCGCACGAACAAAGAAGCGGACGATAAAATGTCATAAACAGATGCGAATATAAAGATGTCCGCTTTTGTTCGATTTTCTCTAAATTACGGAGTAATTTTAACATATTTATATTTCCATTTCTTACAAAAAACATCTTGAAAAAATATATAATATATGTTAAAAGTAAAATAATACATTAGGAGGAAAATTTTGATGAATAATAGAGAAAAAACGAGAAAAATAGAGGTTGCAGGAGTTCAAATTGGAGGACAAAATAAAGTTGTAATACAATCAATGACAAATACAAAAACAAAAGATGTAAATGCAACTGTAGAGCAAATATTAAAATTAGAAAATGCAGGATGCGAAATTATTCGTGTGGCATGCCTAGATATAGAAGATGCTAAAGCCATAAAAGAAATAAAAAGCAAAATACATATACCAATAGTTGCAGATATACATTTTGATTACAAAATAGCATTAGAAGCAATAAATAGTGGTGTAGATAAAATTCGTATAAATCCAGGAAATATTGGTGATGAAGAAAGAGTAAAAAAGGTTGTAGATGCTTGTAAACAAAAAAATATACCAATTAGAATTGGTGTAAATGGAGGGTCTTTAGAAAAAGAGCTATTGGATACTAATGGAAAAGTAACTGCCAAAGCTATGGTAGAAAGTGCTAAAAGACATGTGCAAATATTAGAAAAATTAGATTTTTATGATATTTGCATATCACTAAAAGCATCAGATTTAGATTTATGTTTAGAAGCATATGAAGAAGCAAGCAAAACATTTAATTATCCACTTCATTTAGGAATAACAGAAGCAGGAACAGCTTTTAGTGGAACAATTAAATCAAGTATAGGATTAGGATATTTACTAAGAAAAGGAATAGGTGATACATTAAGAGTATCTCTATCAGATGACCCAATCGAAGAAATAAAAGTAGCAAAAGAAATTTTAAAAGATTGTAATTTGTATCATGAATCTCCAAAATTAATTTCTTGTCCAACTTGTGGAAGGACACAAATTGATTTAATACCAATAGCAAAAGAAGTTGAAGAATTTTTACAAACTATAAAATCAAATATTACAGTAGCTGTTATGGGATGTGCTGTAAATGGACCAGGAGAAGCTAAAAATGCAGATATTGGAATTGCAGGCGGAATAAAAGAAGGTCTATTATTTAAAAAGGGCGAAATAGTGAAAAAAGTAAAACAAGAAGAAATAGTAGATGTTTTAAAAGAAGAAATATTAAAAATGATATAAATCTGAAAGGAATTAATTATGGAACTTATACTAGGAAAAACTGCAGGTTTTTGCTATGGAGTAAAAACAGCGGTAGAAAAATCGATTGAAACAATAAAAAATAATGGATCAACCTGTTGTTTAGGTGAAATTGTTCACAACAAAAAAGTAGTAAAAGAGATAAAAGATATGGGAATGCATTTCATAGATAAATTAGAAGAAAATACAGAAAAAGTTAATACAATAATTAGAGCACATGGAGTAAGTAAAAAAATATACGATGATGCAGATAAAAATAATATCAAACTAATTGACTTAACTTGTCCAAACGTATTAAAAATACATAAAATAGTGTCAGATTATAAAGAAAAGGATTATTACATATTTTTAATAGGAACAAAACTACATCCAGAAACTATAGGAACAGCTGGTTTTTGTGGAGAGCACTTTTCAATAATAGAAGATCAAGGTGATTTACAAAAATCAATAGAAAGTTTAAAAAAATCTAAAAAGGAAAATTTACTAGTAGCAGTTCAAACAACTTTCAGCTTAGATAAGTTTTTAATGCTAACTGATATAATAAAAAACGATTTAAAAAATGATATAAAAAATATCGAAATTGCTAATACAATATGTAATGCAACAAAAACAAGACAAGAAGAAACTGAGCAAATATCTAAAAAGGTAGATTATATGATTATAATAGGAGGAAAAAACAGTTCTAATACAAAAAAATTATATGAAATAGCAAAGAAAAATTGCAATAATACAATCTGTATAGAAAGTTATAAAGAAATAGAAAAAAACAATATAAAAGATAAAAATATTATAGGCATTATGGCTGGAGCATCTACTCCACAAAGTAGTATAGATGAAGTTATTGAATTGGTAAAAAATACATAAAAAGTTTTTGTAAAAATATATTGACTTAAAAAAATATTAATTATAAAATATTTATAAATCAAAAGAAAAGGAGAATAAATATGAGAGGTAATTTAATAAAAAAAGTAATAACAATTTTATTGTCAATTGTAATTTTTATGTATTTATTTTCAGGAATAGTTTCTGCAGACACACCTCAAATAGATTTAAATTCATTACAAAATATAAGTGAAACTATTCAAACTACTAACGAAAATGATACAACATCAAATACTTCAACTGACAATAGAGCAGAAGAGGAAAACGACGATAATCGAGCTAATACACCACATGTACAAGCAGGTTCAAATACTGAAACTACATTTGTAGTAGGTCTTACACTTTTAATAGGTACGACAATATTCATTTATACAAAAACAAAAATAGTATAAAAAATGTTTGGCTAATAACTATAAATTTAAAAGATAAATTTAAACTTATTTTAAAAATTTGTTTAAATTTATCTTTTTTCGTAAATTGAAAATGCAAAATATGATTAAAAAACTAACCTGTATTATAATATTTATCTTTTTTTATATATTTTTTCAAAAAAGGGGTGCAAATTTTATAATATGTATGATAAAATGGCAAAGATAAAAAAAGAAGGAGTGTTTCTTATGTCAGATGTAAAATATAAAAGAGTATTATTAAAATTAAGTGGTGAAGCCTTAGCAGGTAATAATAAAACAGGAATATCATCACAAGTAGTAGAAGAAATAACAAATCAAATTAAAAAAATGACAGAGCTTGGAGTTCAAGTTGCTGTAGTTGTAGGTGGAGGAAATTTTTGGAGAGGTAACAATGGATACAAAATGGAAAAAACAACCTCAGATTACATGGGAATGCTTGCAACAACAATAAATGCACTAGCTTTGCAAGACTCATTAGAATCAAAAGGAGTTTTTTCAAGAGTTCAAACAGCAATTGAAATGAGAGAAATAGCAGAGCCATACATAAAAAGAAAAGCATCTAAGCATCTAGAAAAAGGTAGAGTTGTAATATTTGCATGTGGAACAGGAAATCCATTTTTTACAACAGATACAGGTGCAGCTTTAAGAGCAGCAGAAATAAACGCAGAAGTAATACTAGTTGCTAAAACAATAGATGGAGTTTATTCTGCAGATCCAAAAGTTGATCCAAATGCAGTAAAATATGATAATATAACATACATGGATATTTTAAATAAAGATTTAAAAGTAATGGATGCAACAGCAATATCTTTATGTAGAGAAAATAATATACCACTTATAGTATTTGCAATGAATGAACCAGAAAATATGATAAAAGCAGTTAAAGGTGAAAATATAGGAACATTAGTAAAAGCTTAATAAATATAAGAATTTAATAAACCATAAGTATTAAATTAAATAAAAATGTTACAATTTAATCAAATATGGTAAAAAATAATTTAATATAAAAAAATATTCTTTAGCAAAATTCTGATTAAATTGTAAATTAAAAAGTACAAGAAATTATTAAAGTAAATTTTTTATGAAAGGAATTAAAAATTATGAATTATGATGAAATTATAAATAGAATGGAAAAAACAGTTAGTGTATTTGAAAACACTTTATCAGAAATAAGAGCAGGACGTGCAAATCCAGCTATATTAAATAAAATAAAAATCGATTACTACGGGGTAGCTACTCCAATCTCACAAGTTGCAGGTATTTCAGTACCAGAAGCAAGATTAATAGTAATTCAACCATGGGATGTAAGTGTACTAAAAGAAATTGAAAAAGAAATATTAAAATCAGACATAGGAATAAATCCTAACAATGATGGTAAAGTAATAAGACTTTCTTTCCCAGAATTAAATGAAGAAAGAAGAAAAGAAATTGTAAAAAATATCAAAAAAATAGCAGAAGAATCAAAAATTGCTATTAGATCAATAAGAAGAGATGGAATTGAAGATTTTAAGAAAAAACAAAAAGATTCAGAAATAACAGAAGACGAATTAAAAATGGCAGAAGATGAAATTCAAAAAATTACAGACAAAAACATAGCAGAAATTGATAAAATATTAGAAAACAAAGAAAAAGAAGTTATGAGCATATAATTTCTTATGGAGGAATCAAATGAATTTTAAAGAAGAGCTAAAAAAATACATCGATTTAATAAACGATGAATTAATAAAATATGTAAAAACAAATGAATGTCCAGAGCAGGTTCTAAATGAGGCTATTGGATATAGTTTAATGGCAGGAGGTAAAAGACTAAGACCAATATTAATTTTATCTACATATAGTCTATTTAAAGATGATATACAAAAATCTTTTAAATTTGCAATAGCAATGGAAATGGTACATACTTTTTCTTTAATTCATGATGATTTACCAGGAATAGATAATGATGATTACAGAAGAGGTAAACTTACAAACCATAAAAAGTATAATGAAGCAACTGCTATATTATCAGGAGATAGCTTATTAAATGGTGCATATAAATTAATAATAGAAGATATAGCTAATAGCGATGAAAAAGAAAAATCTAAAAAAATAAATGCTTTATACGAATTATCACACGGAATTGACAGAATGATTGCTGGAGAATACATAGATACTGAATATGAAGGAAAACAAATTTCAAGCGAATATCTAGAATATATGCATGAAAATAAAACAGGTGCATTAATTAAGTCTTCAGTAAAAATAGGAGCTATGTTAGCTGAAGCCAGTGAAAATGATATACAAAATTTAAGTAAATATGCTGAAAAAATAGGATTAGCGTTTCAAATAAAAGATGACATATTATCAGAAATTGGAAATCAAGAAGAGCTAGGAAAACCTGTTGGAAATGACCGTGAAAGAGGAAAATGCACATATGTAACTAAATATGGACTAGAATCAGCACAAAAAATGTTAGACAACATAATAAACGAGGCAATTGAAATAATTAAAAATTATACTAAAAATAGTGAATTTTTAATAGAATTAGCACTATATATTAAGAATAGAAATAAATAAAAGAGGAGTTAATGATGGGAGAAGATACCAAAAATATACCACAACATATCGCTATAATAATGGATGGAAATAGAAGATGGGCCAGAGAAAGAAACTTAAATGTATCAGAAGGTCACAAACGCGGTGCAGAAATATTAGAAAAAATAGCATATTATTGCAACAAAATACAAATAAAATATTTAACCGTTTATGCATTTTCAACAGAAAATTGGAAAAGAAGCAAAGAAGAAGTAGGAGCATTAATGAATTTGTTAAGATTTTATCTTGATAAATTTTCAAAAAGAGCAGACACAGAAAATATAAAAATAAAAGTATTAGGAGATATTGAAGTACTAGAAGAAGGGCTAAAAAAATCTATAAAAAAAGCAATAGAAAAAACAAAAGCAAACACAGGGTTAACGCTAAATATTGCACTAAACTACGGAGGAAGAGCAGAACTTACAACTGCAATGAAAAAAATAGCAACCAAAGTAAAACAAGGGCTTTTAAATCCAGATGATATAACTGAAAGTACAATAGAATCTAATTTATATACAGCAGGAAATC
Organism: Clostridia bacterium; assembly: GCA_017625035.1. Classification (GTDB taxonomy): domain Bacteria; phylum Bacillota; class Clostridia; order TANB77; family CAG-508; genus CAG-492. The sequence continues at coordinate 5,057 of JAGALX010000043.1, read as the reverse complement.
CTGATCCCGATTTATTAATAAGAACAAGTGGAGAATTACGAACAAGTAATTTTTTACCTTGGCAAATTGTATATTCAGAATTTATATTTAAAGATAAATTTTGGCCAGAATTTAATGAAGATGATATAAATCAAGCTATAAATATATATCAAAAGAGAAATAGAAAATTTGGAGGAAAATAAATAATGAATTTAAAACGTATTATCTCTAGTTTAGTTGGATTACCAATAGTAATTTTAGTTTTTTTATCTGGAAATATACACGTAATAGACATAGCAATATCTATTATTGCAGTAATAAGTATGTACGAATATTTAAATAGTTTTAAAAGCACACAAAAAGCAAAACCAATATCATGGATATGCTATTTAGCTTGTTTAATTATAGCAGTTTTACACTTTATACCAAGCGAATATTTAATATATATAATAGCAATATTTGTACCATTAGCAATATTATCATTATTTTTACATATAATTATAACAGACTTAAAAATAAATATAATGTATATTGCAGTTACTATTTTTGGAATATGTTATGTAGTATTATTTTATGCGTTTATTCCAATGATTTATGGAATGGAAAATGGTAAATTTTATATTTGGTATACAATGTTAGCTGCATGGGGAACAGATGTATTTGCATATTCAATAGGAAGAAGAATAGGAAAACATAAATTTAGTAAAATTAGTCCAAATAAATCTATCGAAGGATGTATTGCAGGAACAGTAGGAGCAATAGTATTATCAATAATATACACATTTGTTTTAAATAAATTTTTCAATTATAACATAAATTATTTAATTATACTAGTAATATCACTTGTTTTAAGCCTAGTAGGCCAAGTAGGTGATTTTTCAGCATCAAGTATAAAAAGGTACACAGGAATTAAAGATTTTGGTAAATTAATTCCAGGTCATGGAGGCATGCTAGATAGATTTGATAGTTTAATATTCATCGCACCTTTTGCATATTTTTTACTAATGTTAATATAGGAGGATAGATTTTTGATTACTTTTATTATAAGTGCATTAAAAATAATAATTTTATTAGGTTTTTTAATATTTATACATGAGCTAGGACATTTTTTAGTAGCAAAATTGTGTAAAGTAAAAGTAAATGAATTTGCTCTAGGATTCGGACCAGTATTATTCAAAAAAAAGGGAAAAGAAACAATATATCAATTAAGACTAATTCCACTTGGTGGATTTGTAAGTATGGAAGGTGAGGAAGAACGCTCTGAAGAAAAAGGAGCATTCAATAAAGTCTGTATTCCAAAAAGAATTGCAATTGTTGCAGCAGGTGGATTAGTAAATATTATATTTGCAATTATAGTATATATGGGATTACAAACATATACTGGTAATAATGTAACAACAGAAATAACACAATGTACATCAGGATATGCAGCAGAATCAGTAGGTCTTCAAACAGGAGATATTATCAAAAAAATTAATGGAAAAACTGTAAGAAGACAATCTGATATAAACAAAATTGTAAATAATTCAAATGGCGAAGAATTAACAGTTACAATACAAAGAAATGACCAAAATATTGATTATAAAATTTTACCTACAGTATTAGAATATAATGCAACAGGAATGTTTTTAGAATCAGAGCATAGCACAAAAATTCAAGGATTTGACTCAAGCGCAAGCATTCAAAACCAAGGCTTTAAAATTGGAGATATAATAATTTCTGTAAATAATATTAATGTAGAAAATGATGCTAACAAATTATCAGAAATATTACAAGACAATATACAAAACAATAATGAAAAAATGCAATTCATAGTAAAAAGAAATAATGAACAAATTACTATAGATGTAACTCCAATAAAAGAAAAGAAATACCTATTAGGAGTACAACTAAAAAAGGCTGACAATACTTTTGCAAATAATTTTTATTATGCAATATTTAACACAGGAGATTTTGCTTTTTCAATAATAGATAATATAAAAATGTTATTTTCAGGAAAAGTAAGTACAAATGATTTAATGGGACCAGTTGGGATATCTAGTGTTGTAGCCAAAACAAATTGTTTCCAAGAATTCATTTATATATTAGCATTAATTTCATTATCATTAGGTGTAACAAATTTATTACCATTTCCACCACTTGATGGAGGTAAAATAGTTTTACTAATAATTGAAGCAATCCGAAGAAAGCCTTTAAAAGAAAAATACGAAATTGGAATTCAAATGGTTGGGTTTGGATTAATGATAATGCTTTCTTTGTATGTTACTTTTAATGATATTAATCGAATAGTTTAAGAAAATAGGACGGAGTTCATGTATAAATGTTTTTCATTTAGATGTGAACTTCGTTTGGTTTTGCATCTTTCCCTAGTTGGGTTAATGATTTTTAATCGGAGTAATTTATTAGCTAAAATGTAGTTATTGCAAAAATGACATAAATTTTGCAAAATTGTTGCTATAATAGTATCATTAAATAAATTAGATTTGTCAAAAAATGTCATTGACAAACTAAATTCAGATTTGTATAATTGGTATTAATGGTAGAAAATATTTAAATTTATACAGTAAGAAAGGTGAGCACAAAGGATGAAAAAAAGAGAAAAAGGCACAAACTTAAAAATAGCTGAAAACCTAATAAAACTACACACACACACCGGTATTTGCTAGAAAACTAAATAAAAATAAATATAATAATAGAGCAGATAAATTATGTGAAAAGTTAGTATATATAATTGATAAAATAAAAGTATATCAATATTATATTAACATATATAACACATAATTTATGTTTGCTCTATTTTTGTTTGTGTTAAAAAACACTTATTGTTTATAAATAAAAAATATAAGGAGGAGTATTAATGAACAAAAGTAAAAAATCAAAATTTATAATAATATTGTTAATAATAGCAATATTATTGTCAGCAGTATTTAGCTACTATGCTTACTCAAAATACACAAGCACACTAACAGGAAATGGGGCAGCAACAGTAGCAAAATGGAGTTTTAAAGTAAATGGTGAACCAGTGCAATTTGCAACAATAAACCTAGAAGACACAATGGACAACGTAAGCAACATAATAGAAAAAAGAGTAGCACCAGGAACAAGTGGAACAATGCTATTAGAACTAGATGGAAGAGGAAGCGAAGTAGCAATAGACTATAGTATAGCACTAAATGTAGCACAAAAACCAACAAATTTAAAAATGTATACAGATAGTGGCTATACAGAATTAGTAGAACCAGATACAAATGGAATAATAACCATAACAGGAACCATACCATTAGAAGATATAGAAACCGTACAAAATAAATACATATACTGGAAATGGCCATATGAAACAGGAACAACAGAAGATGAAATACAAGAAAATGACGAAATTGATACACAACAAAGTTCATTTGGAACAATAGAAATGCCAATAACAGTAACAGCAGCGCAAAAAAATCCAAATGCAACAGAATCACTAACTTTAGTTAGTCAAATAACAGCTGCAAATTATGGAGATAAAGTAAATTATAGTGTAACAGTAGAAAATGATAATGGAACAATTGTATTAGATAATTGGAAAGTATTTTATAATGATGGTAGTAATGTATATATGATATATGGGGATTATATGCCAAGTAATGCTGGAGACAAAACTTTATTTGTGACAAGTCATGAAACATATCAACTAAATTGTGATGATAAAAATGTACTTCTTAATACTGCAAATTGGAGTCAATTATTAAGCTTTGAATTAAAAAATAAGGGAGCAAGTGCAACAGGAGCGCCTACATGGGAAATGTGGGAGAATAGCTGGGAAGAAAAAGGATATACTAAATTAAAAACTTTTGAAGTTAATCAAGGTGTAGTATCTAGTGGATATGAAGCTAGTTATATTGATGTTTCTACAGACGCAAATGGATATGCAGATACACTATATTTTCCACGTAAGGAAATTTTAGGAAGTGGAGCACCTTGTTATGGATACTTTTTGCCATCTATATCTACTATATCTGTAATGGGAATTAGTAGTGACTACATTCCAATGAAAGTATCATATGATGGGAAATTATCTAATGTAAGTCCTACTCCACCTCATTTCGCACTTCGTGGTGTAATATGTCTACCATCTAATGTGTTAGGTGAACAGGTAGAGGATGGAGTTTGGAACATAGAATAATGCTATAAAGATACTTTATAAAACGTCAGACAATATTTTAGCGAGAAGAAAATTCGTATATTATATCAAAATATGGAAAAATAAAAAATCTATTTTAGTCATAATAAATTGGAAAAATGCAGTAGTGAATTTGAGTTTCACTACTGCATTTTTATAGCCATATGCACATGGAACGTTAAAAATGTGAATAACCGTAGTTACCAATTATGCAATGCTAAAATTTCTGAAGTATGCTAACTATTGTTAATGAAAAAATAATAATTTTGAGTAGTATATTACTTTCATAAAAATAAACTCAAAATTTGTCGAGCGAAAATTGTTGAAAAACAAAGCTATATGATGTATTATTAGCATGTAAGTTAATTTATGCCTTAGTGCATAATATCATATTTTTTAATTTTAATTCTAATGTTAATATTAATATCTAAAATGAATTATATTATCTAATTATTTTTTGTTGAATATTATTAATTCTATAAAAATTCCCAAATAAAACAAGAAAACAGCACAAGGTATTGTTTCTATTCATAATAAATGCACTAACTTAAAAATCAATCAACTATTAATCCTGATAAATTTTTTATTCCAACGTTACAGCTATGAATAGCAACTTTCTAAAGCAATAAATATAAAATGTTCTAACAAACTATTGCGTAAAAATTAACTTATATGTTAGAATGTAGTTAGGAGTGCAATGACAGAAGAATTAACGTATCTACCAACAAATGATATAATGTTTAAGCTAATATTTGGCTCTATAGGCAATGAAAAAATCACACAAAAATTTATAGAATCAATACTAGGTGTTTTTGATATATTAAAAGTGGACCAAAAAATCAATTGATTACAATTGAAAAATGGACCACTTTTTTTACATAATATCCAAGTACATGATAGAATGTATTTGGAGGTT
>JAGALX010000042.1 GCA_017625035.1 Clostridia bacterium | reverse complement strand
GGGAGCACCCAGCAAAATAGATCCATTTTTATATTTTAACTATTCCTTATCTTTCTTGGCTAAATCTTCTGCACTTTTCAATGCTTCAATCATTTTTGGCATTAAATCTAATGACTTGTTATAGTCTAAATACCAACTCATTGCAAATACTATCATTGCACTTTTTGATATTCCTCTTTTAACTGCCATTTCTCTAAATGCTTGGTCTAAATCATTAGGAATATTTACAATAGTTCTACAAGTGTTTTGTTTCATTATTTTTTCATTTTCTTTGTTTTTCATAACATTACACTCCTTTATACTTTATGATGTATTATATATATCAAAAAAGTAAAAAAGTCAATGCTTTTTATTGACATTTTATATATATTTTTATATAATACAAACAAACCTAGACAGTTGTATTTTCCATAGACAACTCCATTATATAGAGAAAACACATACCAAATTTAAGGTATGTGTTTATTTTAATAATATTTAGAGTGATACTTGCAAAACTCTTCTGTTTTGTCTATATCTGCTAAAATCATATCAATATTATTATCTAAAATACATTGTATATCTTCAAAATTCTTATTTATTGTATATTCAGTCTGATTATTTAATAGTTTTGCATTTTCCGTTATAAATTCTTTTATCTTATCAAAATCATTCTCAAATCTGTCAAATAAGAATGTTAATTCAAGACAAGCTCCTATTCTTATTTTATCAATATTTTCTTCTCTATGTTTATCTAATATTTTCCCCATACATAATACTCCTTTCATAAATATAATAGCATATACCTAGGTATATGTCAAGAAAGTATTATATTTTTGTGTTGTAACACACTACAACACTTTTAAATAAGTGTATCGTGTGTTTTTTTATGAATTACTTTTTATATATTCTTCTACGAATTTTTTTATCTCTGTTGTAGGTGTAGTATTATTTTTTTTACATATTTCTGCAAATGTATTAAAAGTTTCAAATCTAAAATCAATATTGAATTGTTTATAATTATTTTTTCTATACTTTATTTGTGCTTTATGTTTGTTATTTTCCATTTTAATACCTCCTAGAAACATATTACACTAAAAAGAATTAAAAATCAATTTAAACGGCAATTATGTTTGAATATAGTATATATTAAAAATAGTTTTTAATGTCAATTAAGGGCTGTTACTCTCACTTTGTTTTAAGTAACAACCCTTACACAATTATAAAACACTATCATTTTGTTCAATAGACTTTCACGGCATAAAAGTTCTAATACATACATCGCACCAAATAATAATACTATTTACAATAAACCTACGAAATAGATAAACGGCTATTTATTCCATGTTCTATTGACAAAATATAACTAATCTACTATACATTAATATTTTACTATCTTTTGAATCTATTAAAGAACTTGTCCCAAAAAGATGTTGTTTCATTATTACCAATGTATTTTATATCTTTTGCTAGTTCCTTTTGTTCCTTAACTGATATAATATCTAATAATCGCTTGTTTTCATTTTCTAAATATTCAATTCTTTGTTTATATATTTCTATAATTTGATTTTGATATATAGTAATATCACTAGAAACATTTTGTCGAATATTGTCTGTATTTGTTTTAAAATCTTTTATATATTTAAAACCTTTTTCAGTAAAGAACAACTTATTATTATCTGTATAGTAAAAATATTCATTCTTTTTCCAGTCCGTTTCTGGAATACTTTGTTTTAATATATCAATTCTTTTATATACAGTACTTTTTCCTATACCTAAATCAGTGCAAATATTGCTAATTTTATAGTCCATAAGTTTCCACCTTTCCAGTCCGTTTCCAGTCCGTTTCCAGTCCACAGACTGACACTATATAAGTAAAACCGTTGCAATAACTATATTTTATACAGTCCCGTTTCCAGTCCGTCACAGTCCAACAGAATGGAAAACACTTGACAAATTTTAAAACTTATAATAGTATAATTATAATACTAAAAATTAGATAAATTGATTAGATAGTTTATCAAAGAGTTCTTCTGTATAATCTAACCAACATACAGAACAATAATCATTTTTATAAGTAGGTGCTATGTCTTCCCAAATCATAGTACCTTTTTTTATTAGTTCTGCAAATTTTAAACCTCTACTATGGTAATATGTATGTGCATTTAATTCTGTAACACTATTTGCTAGTTCTTTATTAATATACTTTGTAACATATTTACTTACTGCCTCGTGATTTCTTATAGGTTCTAAATCACAAAAACCAAACCTATTAAAATATGCTTGCCAATTATATACTATATCTCCTTGCATTACTTTATCTGCAAGACCTTTTCCCATTTTATCTCCAACTTGAAATTGAATAAGATGCTCAACGGGTAAACCATATATAAAACCGTGTATATGCCAAGACTTTCCGTCTTTATGTTTTTCTGGAACAAATAAGAATTTTATATTTAATTTATATTTTTTATTATAATCTCTTAACCACTGTGTAAGTTGCTTATGAAATAGTTCTAAATCTGTTCTATCTTGTTTATTAGGGTTTATAGTTCCTGTAAAAAACCAGTCCCAAGGGTTACAAAATGCTAATTCAAATATTTTTGATTTACTCCTAAGTATACTTTCATTTATTTTGTTTTCATTTACTGTCCCTCTGACATACTCAATATCATCTAACTCTATACCACTTGTTTTTAAATAATTCATTCTTACTAATTTTATTTTTTTGTCTTTACCTTCTCCAAAAACTTTAAATAAAGTTTGGTCATAATTATATGCTCTATCTTTTAATTTTTGTGGCATATAATTTTTTTTACATTTTTTGCTCTCAACATTAGTATTATCAGTCATTTACAAACTCTTTCCTCCTTTCTTTTTTTATTTCATTTCCCGTAAAGTGTTAGTTAGTCAAGTAATAAGAAAGTAAAATCAAATGGTCTTTGCTGGGCTCCCTCGCACATAAAGTGCGACCGGGAGCACCCAGCAAAATAGATCCATTTTTATATTTTAACTATTCCTTATCTTTCTTGGCTAAATCTTCTGCACTTTTCAATGCTTCAATCATTTTTGGCATTAAATCTAATGACTTGTTATAGTCTAAATACCAACTCAT
>JAGALX010000041.1 GCA_017625035.1 Clostridia bacterium | reverse complement strand
TTTTAAAAGAGTTATAATTTTTATTTAGAGAGCCATCATCATTAAAACAATTAGCATTATAGGTTCTAGAATTATAAAATTCTAAAAAATCATTTTCGTTAATAGTTTCTACACTTTTCATATTTTCCTCTGAATAAGATTGTAACAAAAAAAGAGTTGCGGGAGCAACTCTTAAAGGAAAAATTTATTTTTCCTATTTTTTAAACTCAAAAAACAATTTACATTATTATTTTTATAATAAACTGTAGTTCATGTTCAAACAAAGATACTCCAAATCAAATTAGTAAACATACACATTAAAATACCACAAACAGTAGGAATAACAAACCCAAGTGCACACCATTTAAAACTACCACTTTCTTTATTTATACTAATCAAAGTAGTACTACAAGGAAAATGAAGCAGACAAAAAATCATAACATTTATAGCAGTAATAAAAGTCCAACCATTTTGAATAAGAATTTGCCCAATAGAAAAAGTATCTTCTAAATTTACAAGGGAACTATCACCGAGATAAGACATTAAAATTATAGGAAGCACAATTTCATTAGCAGGCAAACCTAAAATAAATGCAGTTAAAATATATCCATCTAAGCCCATAAGTTTGGCAAAAGGATCCAAAATATTAGCAACAAATGCAAGTATAGTAACATCACCAATATGCAAATTAGCCAATAGCCAAATAACAAGTCCGGCAGGAGCAGCAACAGCCAAAGCTCTACCAAGAACAAATAGGGTCCTATCAAAAATAGAGCGAACAATAATTTTACCAATTTGAGGTTTTCTATATGGAGGAAGTTCTAAAATAAATGATGTAGGCTCTCCTTTTAATATAGTTTTTGATAAAATTTTAGAAACTACTATAGTCATAATAATTCCAAGTAATACAATCAAAAGTACAGTCAATGTTGCAAGTAATGAAGAAAATGCACCAGTAACCAAACCACCAATAAATATGGTCGCAACAGTAATTAAAAAAGGAAATCTACCATTACACGGAACAAAGCAATTTGTAAGCATAGCAATTATCTTTTCTCTTTTTGAATCTATAATTCTACACCCAACTACGCCAGCAGCATTACAGCCAAATCCCATGCACATGGTTAAAGCCTGCTTACCACAAGTACAACACTTTTTAAAACACTTATCTAAATTAAAAGCAATTCTAGGTAAAAATCCTAAATCCTCAAGTAGTGTAAAAATAGGAAAAAATAGTGCCATTGGAGGAAGCATTACGCTAACAACCCATGATGTAGTTTGGTATACTCCATAAATAATCGGATTTGTTATAAATTCTGGAATATGTAAATTGTTAAATAAAACAAGCAATTTTTTCTGTAAATAATTAAAAAACTCAGAAAGCATTTGTGATGGATAATTAGCCCCAACGATAGTTAACCAAAAAATTATGCCTAAAAATAAAAGCATAATAGGAATTCCGAAAGTTTTTGAAGTAAGAATTTTATCGAGTTTTCTATCAAAAGATTTATTTCTTTTTATAGTAAAAGTTGTAACTTTTTTTGTAATTTCTTCACACTTGCTAATAATAGATGAAACAATAATATTCCTTAAATCAGTACTAGAATTTTTATCTAATTTAATAGATGAAATTGCATTATTACTATCAAATATTTTATCATTAATAGTAGAAATTATTTTTTCATCATAATCTAATATTTTTAAAGAAATCCATCGTGAAAGATATGAATGCTCTTTTGGTAAAATATTTTTTAAACTATTAGATATTTCAACTATATTTTTTTCAATGTCATCAGGATATTGAATTTGAATAGGGTTAGAGGAAATATTTTTTTCGCATAAATTATAAATTTTTTCTTGTAGTTGAATTAAGGTTTTCTTCTTACTAGCAATAGTGCCAACAACAGGAACGCCAAGCTCTTTAGAAAGTAAATCTAAATTTATTTGAATCCCTTTTTTTTGAGCTTCATCTAATAAATTAACACAAACAATAATATTAGAAGTGATTTCCATAGTTTGATATACTAAATTTAAACTTTTTTCTAAACAAGTGCCATCAACAACAATAACTGTTACATCAGGTTTTTCAAAACAAATAAAATCTCTAGCAATTTCTTCTTCTTCAGAATTAGACATAAGAGAATATGTACCAGGAATATCAAAAAGTAAAAACTTTTTTTCATTAAAATCAAAAAAACCGAGAAGCATTAGAAACGGTTTTTCCAGGCCAATTACCAGTATGCTGATGCATTCCAGTTAAGCTATTGAAAATAGTAGATTTACCGCACGTTTGGGTTACCTGCCAAGCCAACAATATAATCTGCACTATTTCCATCAGTAAATTTAGGTTTCTGGCTTGAAATTAATAAATTACCAGTAGAACTAGAAGTAAGCCCCATAAAATCACCTCGCTTAATTTATTATATTATTTAAAGAAAAAAATGTTACATTTTTTAGCGCCAAATTTTGCAAAAATTTGGCGCGAGAACAAATACGCGGACGATAAAATATCATAAACAGATTCGAATAAAAATATGTCCACTATTGTTCTATAAAACAACAATTTTTTCAGAATCCTCATGTCTAAGCGCAATAACGGATCCTCGAACTTCATATGCAACAGGATCATTAAAAATGCTCGAAAATATAGGAGTAATTTTAGTACCAGGAATTATTCCTAAATCCAAAAATCTACGATGCAATTTTCCAGTACAGTTTAGAGTATTTATAATTACAGTATCATTTAGTTTTACAGTATCTAATGTTTTCATAAAAAACCCCCTAATATACAATATGAATAAAATAAAAAAAGTTGAAAAAATGTTGAAAAAAATATATTCAGGTAATATAATGTGGATATAAAATAAAAATTAGGAGGAAAACAAATGAACAGAACAAGAGGATTTGAAGTCGCTAAAGGTTGGGAAGACAAAGGAATTAATTTACCAATAAGAAAAACAAAACATTCAGCAGGGTATGATGTAGAAGCTGCAGAAGATACTATAATACCTGCATTTAAACCAGGACAAAAACCAACATTAATAAAAACAGGGTTAAAGGCATATTGTCCAACAGATGAATTTTATATGCTATGTAATAGAAGCTCTAATCCAGGAAAAAAAGGCTTAGTAATGGCTAACAGTGTAGGAATTATAGATAGTGATTATTATGGAAACCCAGATAATGATGGTCATTTTATGTATGCATATTATAATTTTTTTGATCATGATGTAGAAATAAAAAAAGGTGATGTAATAGGGCAAGTTATATTTTTAAAATATTTTACAGTAGATAATGATTGTGCACAAGGGCAAAGAATGGGAGGATTTGGCTCAACTAATAAATAAAATATAAAAAAATTATTATTCAATGGAGTATTATTTAAAATGATAATACTAAAAGAAATTAGTTCACGAAAAATCTTTTTAAATAAAAACTTTTTTACTAGAAAACATAGATAAATATTGAAAAAAACAATAAAAAAATTATATTACATAAAATAAAAAAGATGGTAAAAGCTTTGACTTTTGCCATTTTTTGTAGTATAATTATAAATGTAGTTGAAAAAGAACGATACCTTTATTAACTTCAACAAATAGCTTAAATTACAGGAAGGAGTTGACCTTACATGTTCAATGTAGGAGACAAAGTCGTATATCCTATGCACGGAGCTGGGACAATAGATTCAATAGACAAAAAAAACATTTTAGATGAAGAGGTGGAATATATAAATATTTCAATGCCTGGGGGAGTAAAGGTAATGGTACCAAGTAATCAAGCATCAAAACAAGGCTTAAGAAATATAATTTCTCAAAGTGAAGTAGAAAAAGTATTTTGCATATTAGAAAATGACGAAACAGAGATGTCTGATAATTGGAACAAAAGATACAGAGACAACATGGACAAAATGAAAAGTGGAGATATCTACGAAGTAGCAGATGTTGTCAGAAATTTAAGCTTTAAACAAAAAGAAAAAGGATTATCTACAGGAGAAAAGAAAATGCTAAATAATGCAAAACAAATATTAGTAAGCGAACTAGTATTAGTAGAAAATGCATCAAGCGAAGAAATGCAAAAATTAGTAGATAACAAAATAGATGTATCATACAAAGAAAACAGAGCAAACGAAGGTATACAAAACGAAATTAACACAAGTAGTATAGTAAACAAATTTATACCATTCAATGCAGAAAGTACAGGAACATCACAACAATAAAAAATGTGGGTAGAATTCTATAAAAATAGATGTCTGCCCATAATTAGTATATAGGAAAGCAAAACAGCTTTCCTATTAATTGACTAAATTTAACAAATTATCAGCAAAATGAAAAAATTACTCAATATAAAATAAAGTAGCAAAAAAATAAATTTCTTAATACAAAGCAGAAGGGCGTAATTAACCAAAGTTCACAAATTATGTAAATGTTAGAAGGATTTCCATTATTTGTGTCGAATTATATAATATAACAATGAAGGAAAGGTAGTTTTAAATGGTACGATATAGTGATGAACTCATAGAAGAAATTAGAAATAGAAACGATATTGTAGATGTAATTTCTGGATATGTAGCATTAAAAAGAAGCGGAAGAAGCTTTTTTGGATTATGCCCATTTCATAATGAAAAATCACCATCTTTTGCAGTATCACCAGATAAACAAATTTTCCATTGTTTTGGCTGTGGAGTAGGAGGAAATGTTTTTCATTTTGTAAGTAAAATAGAAAATATAGGATTCAGAGATTCAGTAGAAATACTAGCAAACAGAGCAAATGTAGCATTACCAACTACAAGCACTTCTGAAGAAGAAGACAAATTATATTACATGAGATCAAGAGTACACGAAATAAACAAAATTGCAGCAATGTTTTATCACAAAAATTTATATAATCCAACATCAAAAATGGCACAAGAATATGTAAAAAAAAGAAAGTTAGATAATAACACTTTAAAAACATTTTTAATAGGATATTCTGGAACATTTAATGAATTATATAAATTATTAAAACAAGAAGGCTTTAAAGAAGAAGAAATATTAGCTTCAGGTTTAGTAAACAAAAATCAAAACGGTGAATTTATCGATAGATTCAGAAAAAGACTAATGTTTCCAATTCAAGATGAAAGAGGAAGAGTAATTGCTTTTGGAGGAAGAGTTTTAGACGATTCAAAACCAAAATACATCAATTCATCAGAAAATATAGTTTATAGCAAAGGAAGACATTTATACGGATTATATGCAGCTAAAAAAATACCCCAAAAAAAGATGTTAATTGTAGAAGGATATATGGATACAATTTCACTTCATCAAAGGGGTATTACAAATGTTGTGGCATCACTTGGAACTGCAATGACAGAAGCACAAGGAAGATTACTTCGAAAATCAAGCGAACAAGTAATTGTTGGATATGATGCTGATGGAGCAGGACAAGCTGCTACAATAAGAGGACTCGAAATATTACAAAATTTAGGATGTGATGTTAGAATTCTTCAAATAGAAGGAGCAAAAGATCCAGATGAATTTATAATAAAATATGGTCCAGATAGACTAAAAAAATATATGGATAATGCAATATCTTTAGTAGAATTTAAAATTAAAAATTTAAAAAAAGACTTAAATTTAGATGTTGCAAATGACAAAATAAAATTTTTAACTGAAATAGCAAAAGAGCTAGCAAAAGTAAAAAATAGTATAGAAAAAGAAGTTTACATAGATAAAATTGCCTTAGACTATAAAATTTCAAAAGAAGCAATATATGCAGAAATAAATAAAATTATATATACTAAAAATAATAACAATAAGCTACTAGAAAAAAAGAATGTGGTCATAAAACCAAAAATTAATGATGATCAAGAAAAAATTAGTGATTCAATATTAAAACGAGAAAATCTTGTAATATATTTACTTATAAATTATCCAGATGTGTCATACAAAAAATTGAAAGAAAATATAGGCGTAGAAGACATAAAAGCGCAAAAAAATAAACAAATTCTACAAAAATTGTATGAAGAATTAGAAAAAGGAAATAGTAATATAGTAAATATTTTAGATATTTTTCAAGATGAAGATATTGTCAATCATTTAAGCGGAATTATGGCAACAGACTTCGAAATAACAGAAGTTGCAAAATGTATAGATGATGTAATTAGCAATTATGAAAAAGACAAATTAATTACAAAAAGAAATGATATTATAAAAAAACTTGAAGATACAAATAAATTAACACAAGATGAAGTAGCTAATTTAGAAAGAGAATTAAGTGAATTAATAATAAAATTAGCTAGAATGAAGTAGGAGGTATTAGTCTAAATGAAAAATTATGGTATTGAAGTAGAACTTATAGATAAAACTGGAAAAAGTATAAAAAACAATAAATTTATTTGTAAAATAAATAAAGAAGAAATTTCTAAAGATAAAAGTGGAAGATTTTTATTAAAAGAAAAATTTGAAGATATCAATGAAAAAAAATTATATAAAATAGATTGTGATGAAAAAACAATCTATTTAAATGTTGTTATAAATGAAGAAGATGAACAATCTAAAATAGATACTAAAAAAACAAAATTAGTCATTATAGAAGATAATAAAAAATTAAATGTAAACAAAGAAACAATATTAAAAAATATTGCATGGAGTATAGACGAAAAAAATCAAATAATAATAATAAAGATAATTGCTGGTGAAGAAGTCGTAATCAATAAAAAAGCAACTAATACTGAAAATAAAAAAGTAGAAACTAAAAATGAACTAAATACAAAATCAAACAATAAAAAAGAAACAAAAAAATCAGAAGAATCAAAAGTTTCAGAAGAAAGCAAAGATAAAATCAACAAAATTCTAGAAAAAGCTAAAAAACAAGGCAGTATGACATATGGAGAATTAGCAGCAGAGCTAGGTGATGTAACTCCAGATCAAATAGAAGAAATATTTGAAAAATTCGAAAAAATGGGAATAAACATTGATAAAGAAGATGCTGATGATGAAGAACCAGATTTAGAGGACCTAGAAGAAGTAGAAGAAATAAAATTAGAAGAAATAGATGTCAACAACATGGAGGGTGTTAGTGTTGATGATCCAGTAAGAATGTATCTGCGTGAAATAGGAAAAATACCACTTTTAACATTTGAACAAGAAATCGAGCTTGCAAAAGGTGTACTTGCAGGAGATGAAGAATCAAAACAAAAACTTTCTGAATCAAATTTAAGACTAGTTGTAAGTATAGCTAAAAAATATGTTGGAAGAGGAATGTTATTCCTAGACCTAATTCAAGAAGGAAACATGGGATTAATAAAAGCAGTAGAAAAATTTGACTATACAAAAGGATACAAATTCAGCACATATGCAACATGGTGGATAAGACAAGCTATTACAAGAGCTATAGCAGATCAAGCAAGAACAATAAGAATACCAGTTCATATGGTAGAAACAATAAACAAATTAATTCGTACATCAAGACACTTATTACAACAATTAGGAAGAGAGCCTAGTCCAGAAGAAATAGCAAAAGAAATGGAAATATCAGTAGAAAAAGTTGTAGAAATCCAAAAAATAGCACAAGATCCAGTATCATTAGAAACACCAATAGGAGAAGAAGATGATAGCCATTTAGGAGACTTTATTCAAGATGATGATTCTCCAGCACCACAAGATTCAGTTGCATATACACTATTAAAAGAACAACTAGAAGAAGTTATGGGAACATTAACTCCAAGAGAAGCAAAAGTATTAAAATTAAGATTTGGACTAGAGGATGGAAAAGCCAGAACCTTAGAAGAAGTTGGAAAAGAATTTAAAGTAACACGTGAAAGAATAAGACAAATTGAGGCAAAAGCGCTAAGAAAATTAAGACATCCAAGTAGAAGTAAAAAGCTAAAAGATTATATGAACTAAAGTTAATAAAATAATGGAGGTATAATAAAGCTAATGAAAGAAAATCAAAATATAAACAATGATTTTGAAGAAGAAAATTCAGGAAAAGTTAGAAGAAAAATTAAACTTAGAAGTCTTTTTAGCAGTATATTTGAATCAATGAGTACACCTGAAGTAGATGAGGAAATAGAAGAAATAGAAAATGAAGATAGCAATAAATTTGATAAATATTTATATAATTTACAGGTTAAAACAGGAAGTATAAAAAAAGCATCAGGGAAACCAAAAAAAGATACAGATAAAAAGAAAATAGATAAAAATAAAAAATAAAGTAATAAATAAAGGCAAAATGCATAAATAGCAAAAAAAGTTCCTGTTCATACTAAAAATTTGTTTAAAATACAACGTAAGACATTTTTATAAAAAGTATACTTTAGATACTTTTCAGAAACTAATAAAAATGGTATAGTCTGAACAGGAACAATCAAAAAAGAACTAACGTCAAGAGAAAAGTTGAAAAATAATTATGTAAAGCGAACTTCAAAAAAGAAATAATTAAAATTATTTAGTTTTTTTATTGACAAAGTAAAAAAAAACATTTATAATAGAAATCACTGATGGCGAGATAGCTCAGTTGGCTAGAGCATCCGGTTCATACCCGGCAGGTCGATGGTTCGAATCCATTTCTCGCTACCATAATCCATAGAGCTGATTGGTATTCAAAAAATATCTATCAGTTCTTTTTTTGTGTTTTCTCAAACTTTTCCCACAACATTATCATTTGTCTGTTATTTAACAACTTAAATAAAATTATATGAAATGTATTAAGATGATTATTTTGGAATATAAAGCATAATAATCTTGGCGCATATTATAATTGAAAAAATTTAAGTAATATATATGTGCCAAGTTGCATAACAAACAATTAATGTTTATTTACTATTATTTTCAGTATTTCTATACAAATTCTCATATTCCTTACACTTTATCTTATAATCCATCTGCTGAGATAAATATCTATAATACATATAAGCTTGCTCGTATTGAACTGCTGGATTAAAGAAATTTTGCTCACTCATATTTGTTTCCATAGGGTTCCCTTCAAAAGGAGTATAAGGTGAATAACCATTATAATTATTGAAATCCATAAAATACCTCCAAAAAATTTTTATATTTTAATTTTTTTCTTGATGTATAAAATAATTTAAAGTTTTATTAAATTATATGAATCTATCTAAATATTATGATTAGCAATTTTCTTTTGATTAATAAATGAAAGAACTACACCAAAAATAATCATAAAAACAATAATAAAAATATTAAATAAAGGAGTGCTATTTGAACTAGTCAAATTAATAGGAATATCAATATTAAATATAGAAAATTTATTAATAAATATCAAAGTATAAAATGCAGCAAAAAGTCCTTGTAATAATTTCCCCAAAAAGTATGTTTTAATAGATAAACCGAACTTTGAAATAATACTCAAAACCTGTAAAAGCACAGAAAATCCACCAAATCCTAATAAAAATGCACATAAAATAATATTAGTAGAAATTACTTTAGCATGTATGCCGCTTGCAATATTTACACCATTAGTAAGTTCAATAATACCACTTATTAAAGCCCTACTAAAATCATAGGGGATAGAAAAATAACCCAATAAATTACTAAAAATAGTAATTATATTTAATCTATTTAAGATAGATAAAATAACAGAAAAAAGTACAACAAATCCACCTATTAATAAAACTGTTGAAATTGCGTTATGAATACTATTTCCTAAGATATTTCCTAAATTAGAAAATGAAGATGACAATTTTTCTTGTTTAGTATTAGAATAAGGTAATTTTTTTTCTGATAATTTATAAGCTCTAGAGCTAATTCCTAATATACATCCAACAGTAATACTTGCCAAAAGATGTGTAATAAAAAGCAATATTCCAATAGTAGAATTTCCAAATAGAAGAACTCCGACAGTACCAATAACAAATAATGGACCTGAATTATTTGTAAAAGCAAGCATCCTTTCAGCTTCATTTTTTGTACAAATACCATTTGAATAAAATTCAGCAACGATTTTTGCCCCAACAGGATATCCACTAATAATTCCCATAATAAAAGCATAAGCCCCTTCACCAGGGATATTAAATATAGGCCTCATAATTTTGCTAAGCAATTTTCCCAAAATCTGGGCAATATTTGTATAATTTAATAATTCTGTCGCAATAAAAAAAGGAAAAAGAGAAGGAACTACACATGTAGCCCAAAGAGTCAATCCATCTTTTGCAGCAGATAAATTATTTTTTGAAAAAATTATTAGAAAGACCAAAAAAAGTCCGAAAACTATAGTTAAAATATTTCGTTTTAGCAATATATAAATTCTCATATACAAAATCCTTTCTAAATAGAAGCATATATTATAATAAAAGTATATACTTGTATTTATATAAAATATGATATAAATTATGAAATAAAAATAATGTATATAATTTTATATTTATACGGTAATGTCAACAACAACAACAATAATCCCCTTGACTACAGAACATTTTTTTGCTATTATATAATATATTACAAAGGAGGGATTTTTATGGAATATATATATAAACCTCAAGGAGTATGCTCATCAGAAATAATTCTAAACATAGAGCATAATATAATAAAAGATATAAAAGTAAAACATGGCTGTGATGGCAACTTAAAAGGAATATCAAGTCTTTTGATAGGAATGAACATAGATGATGTAATAGCAAAACTAAAAGGCATAAAATGTGGATTTAAAAATACATCATGCCCAGACCAAATTGCTAAAGCTTTAGAAGAATATAAAAAAGCTATGTAAAAGGAGTTTTTATAAAGATGAATGAACTTTACAAAGACTTACAGCAAAGTCAAAAATTTTTAGAAATAATATCAAACATAAATAATAAAAAAGGCTCGGTAGTAATATCGGGCTTATCTGACGTGGGAGAGGTTCAGTTTATATCAGCCCTAAAAGATTCCTTAAATAAAAATATATGTATTGTTACATATAATGAATTACAAGCAAAAAGAATTTCAAGAGATTTAAAATATTTTTTCGAAAACATAGAAGTTTTTCCAAAAAGAGAAATTGCGACTTATGATTACATTGTAGAAAGTAAAGACTTACCATATGAAAGAATAGAAGTTTTAAATAAAATCATAAAAAATGAAGCACAAATTATAGTAACTACAATAGAAGCGGTTATGCAAGAAATGATTGCAAAAGAAACACTGTATAAAAACATATTAAAACTAAAAGTTGCAAATACTTGCAAATTAGATGATTTAAAAAAATATCTTATGGCTCTTGGCTATGAACGTTCAGACATGGTAGAAGGAAGAGGCCAATTTTCTATAAGAGGTGGAATTGCAGATATTTCTTTAAATGACAAATATGGCATAAGAATCGAATTTTGGGGAGACGAAATAGATTCTATAAGAAAATTTGATATATTATCACAAAGATCAATAGAAATGATAGATAGTATAGATATTTATCCATGCCACGAATTTATTTTAGAGCAAGATTTAGAGACTTTAAAACAAAAAATAAAAGGGTACGAAAAATGTTCAGAAGAAGATAAAGAGCTAATTACTTCTGGAAATTATTTAAGTAAAGTTGATAAATATTTTAATTTATTTTATGAAAATAAATCAAACTTTTTAGAATATATAAAAGATGATTTTGTATTAATTTTAGATGAACAAACAAAAATTAAACAAAGAATAGATAATATAAAAATAGACAATAATAATTTAATAAAAAGTATTACAGAAAAAGGAAGAATAGTTCCAGATTCAATTGAAAGCATAAGCAAATATTCATATAACATAGATAATTTAAATTATATAAACTTAGAAAAAACAGATGTAGCTTTTGGAAATAATATTTTTTATTTTAAATATAGAGATGTAAATTATTATCGTGCAGAAACAGAAATTTTATTAAACACATTAAAAGAATCATTAACCCTAAAAAAGAAAGTTATAATTTTAGGAGGTAATGAAGAAAACGCAAGAAAAATTTCTATTTTATTAACAGACAATGATATAAATCATCGTTTTTGCAGAGAATTAAATGAAGTACATCTTGGAGAAATTGTAGTAACAACAGGGGCACTATCTTCTGGATTTGAATGTGCAGATACTAAATTATTAGTTATTAGTAGTGATGAATTTTTTGCTACAAAAACTAAAAAAAGAAAAACAAATAATGTATTTAAACAAAGTGAAAAAGTAGTATTTGCAGATTTAAAAATTGGAGATTATGTTGTTCATAAAATTCACGGAATTGGGCAATATATAGGTGTAAATACTATAAAAACTGGAGATATTACAAAAGATTACATTAAAATAAGATATAAAAATGATGATATTTTGTATGTACCAACAAACTCTTTAGACACAGTAAGAAAATATGTTGGAGGAGAAGGTGCACCTAAAATTTATAAATTAGGTGGAAAAGATTGGTCAAATACAAAAGCAAAAGTTAAAAATAATTTACGAGAAGTAGCAAAAGAATTAATAGAATTATATGCAAAAAGACAAAATGTAAAAGGTCATGCATTTTCTAAAGATAATGAATGGCAAACACAATTTGAAAATAGTTTTCAATATGTAGAAACAGACGACCAATTAAGATGTATAGAAGAAGTTAAAAAAGATATGGAAAACAATAAACCAATGGACAGACTTCTTTGTGGAGATGTTGGTTATGGAAAAACAGAAGTTGCAATAAGAGCTGCTTTTAAAGCTGTAATGGATCAAAAGCAAGTTGTATATTTAGTACCAACAACAGTCTTAGCTGATCAACAATACGAAAATTTTAAAGATCGTATGAAAGAATATCCAATAAGGGTAGAAGTATTAAACAGATTTAAAACTAAAAAAGAGCAAGATATAATAATTAAAAAATTAAAACTTGGAGAAATAGATGTAGTAGTAGGAACACACAGGGTTTTAAGTAAAGATGTTGAATTTAAAGATTTAGGGTTACTAATAATAGATGAAGAGCACAGATTTGGTGTTAAAGATAAAGAAAAAATCAAACAATTAAAAAATACAGTAGATGTTTTAACAATGACAGCAACACCAATACCAAGAACGCTTCATATGTCTATTGTAGGAGTAAGAGATATGTCTGTAATATATGAACCACCACAAAACAGAAAACCTGTTCAAACATATGTTATGGAACATGACCCAGAAATTATAAAAGAAGCAATAACAAAAGAGCTTGAAAGAGGTGGCCAAGTATATTACTTATACAACAACGTAGAAGGAATATCAAAAAAGGCAGCAGAAATATCAAACCTAGTAGATGAAGCAAAAGTTGGGTTTGCTCATGGAAAAATGACTGGTAAAGAAATTGAAGAAATTATGTTTGATTTCGTAAGCCAAAAAACTAATGTGCTTGTATGTACAACAATACTAGAATCAGGAATAGACATACCAAATGCAAACACAATAATAGTAGAAAATGCAGAAAGATTAGGTCTTGCCCAATTATACCAAATAAGGGGAAGAGTTGGCAGAAGCAATAAACAAGCATATGCATATATAATGTATAAAAGAGACAAAATATTATCAGAAATAGCAGATAAAAGATTAAAATCTATAAAAGAATTTACTGAATTTGGATCTGGATTTAAAATAGCAATGAGGGACTTAGAAATAAGAGGAGCAGGAAGTCTACTTGGAGAAATTCAACATGGACACATGGAACAAGTAGGATATGATATGTACTGCAAATTATTAGACGAAGTTGTAAAAGAAATGCAAGGATTTGAGGTAGAAGAAGAAATTGATATTCAAATTGATATTAATATTTCAAGCTATATCCCAGATGAATTTATAAGCGATTCAAGTCAAAAAATAGAAATATACCAAGACATAGCATTATGCAAAACAGAAGCGGATATACAAGATGTAATAGACGAAATAATCGACAGATATGGATCTATGCCAGAAGAGCTAGAAAATCTACTAGATATAGCAAGAATAAAAAATCTAGCCAAAACAGCAAACTCAATAAAAATAGCTCAAAAAGGAGAAAACTTTATATTCTATTTCAATGCAAAAAAATTCCAAGCAGATATAACAAAACTAGTAGAAAAATACAAAAACACAATCCTATTCTCACAAGCAAAAGACCCATATATTACATTAAAAGTAAAAGCACAAGACGATAAACAAAAACTAGAAGCAATAAAACAATTCCTAACAGACTGCCAATAAAGAAGGGAAAAGGGGACGCTTTTCTTTTCCCAGATTTGGGAAATTGGGACACACTTCGATTCATAGAAGTTTCCAAAGAGGGACGGGCTTTTTTTGCAACATTGTTCATAGCTCTTTTTCTAGTGTGTGCTGATTATAGAATACATAAATTTATAAAATTAAAAATTTGGAGGATTTTATGCAAGTAATTACAAGTAAAGATAATGAGTTAATTAAAAATATTAAAAAACTTAAAGAAAAGAAGTATAGAGATGCTTATAATAAATATATTATTGAAGGCGTAAAATTAATAGAAGAAGCAATTCTAGAAAATGCAGATATTGAGCATATTATTATTTGTGAAGATTGCATGAATGATAATTGCATAGATAAAAAATTAATGTATGAAATAGCAAAACAAAATTGCATATATGTTAATAGCAAAGTATTTAATTTAATAACAGATGTTTCAAATCCACAAGGAATTTTGGCAGTTGTAAAAAGACCTGAAAAATCACAAAAAATAAATTATGATGAAGATGTAATAATTGTGCTTGATGGAATTCAAGATCCGGGAAACCTTGGAACAATTTTAAGAACGGTTGATAGTGCAAATTTAAAACAAATTGTAATTTCAAAAGAAACTGCCGATGTATTTAATTCTAAGGTTGTAAGATCAACAATGGGCGCAATTTTTAGAGTAAATGTTATAAAATCAGAAGATTTAGTTCATGATTTAATTGAAATGCAACAAAATGGATTTAAGATAGTAGTTACATCATTAGATACAAATGATAGTGTATATGATATAAAATATATGAAAAAAGTAATTGCAATAGGAAATGAGGCTAATGGAGTTTCTAAAGAAGTTCAAGACATTGCCGATAATAAAGTTAAAATTCCAATGCTTGGAAAAACAGAAAGTTTAAATGCTTCTGTTGCTGCGGGAATTATGATTTATGAGTATATAAGAGAAAAATTGGGAAAATAAAAAATTCTGCTTTCATGCAGAATTTTTTGTTTGGAAGAAATTTTATTACGACTTTATCAAATAAAGTGTATAAGTTTCCGTATTTTTTACTCACATACTTTATTTCACACTATCATTATTAAAGCACAAATAATAACTTCAAATATAGTAAAGTTATCCTTTTTTTAATAAAGATTTTAATTTATTTAATATCTTAGTAAAAATATTTTCTTTTATTTCAATAATTAGTTCTTGGCTCGATGTATTATCAATTTCCTCTTTAGGAGTTTCAAATAATTTTTTTCCTTTATAATTTTCTTTTAAAGATTGTTCATATTTATATTTTTGTTGTCTAAGCTTTTTTATATATTCTTTTTTTTCATTTTCATCTACACATAAATAATCTAAATATATTCCTGCTAGAATTTCTCTAGTTTTATCTTTTAATTTTAATTTCGAAACATCTTCTTCATATGGGATATTTGCTATATATGTTTTTGATTTATTTTCTTCATAAAATTTAATTATATCATCAGGAATTTTTTTTCTTTCTTCATCATCTAAATAATTTAATATTTCTAGCACTTCTACAAGTGCTTCACTATAATCTGTACTTATCATTTTTTCACCTCTTTAGTTTATTGATTATTTTTCATTAGTATGCGTTTTGTCTTGTGTTTTTTGTTGAGCAGTTCTATCAACCCTGCCTTTAGGAGAAACTCCTATATCTGCGACTTGAGATGGTGAATATTTAGGTCGTTCATTATAATAAGGGAGTTTTAAGTCAGGTGCATTATATAAATTAGATAATTTTCCTTTATAGAATTTTAAATTATTTGCAAGGTCAGGAGAGTTAGTTCCATTTATGTAGAAGCCTAGCCTTCCTGAATATGTTTTGAGTGCTCCGTGATTAAGCCTTGCACATCCAGGGGATTTTGAAAATTCTTTTGAGGACATTTCTAAATGAAGTTTTGCCAATTCTGAAAGTTTATCTTTACCTGGTTTAGTTTGGAAATTTTCAAACTGCTCATTGGATATAAAGCATAATCTAGTTTCTCTAGTTCCATCCAGAGGTTCGTAAATAAATAGATAACCATCAGGTAATTCTGGATTATTATCTCTAATATCAGATAAAGTATCAGTATATACATAACCCATATATGCATTAGGATGTACTTCTCCCTCTTCTGTACGCTCTGTAACCTCAATTGTTGATGTGGGATGGAAAGATTCTAGAATGCCGGCTCTTTGTGAAAATGGTATGATTTCAGATTTTCTTTCATAAGTATTGGGATGTGCTTGATGTACCCCCCCCGAAGGTGACATAATATCTTTTCGCTGGCTAATTGTGCAAGAATGTACTGAATGCTCTTTTCTGTTTTTAATTAAATATTGATAATATTTAGTAAAATTCTTAAATGCGTCGCTTAAAGCAACATGTATTCCTTCTTGTGACACTTTAGCAGCAGAGCTTTGTGCCTTCTGTAAAAATGCTGATTTTTTTTGTTCTGGGCTTTGTTGTTTTGAATCTTGACTTTGCTGTTCTGGCTCTGAACTTTGTTGTTTGAAAATTGTAGCGATTTCTTTTATTTGTGGAGGAGTTAATTTTAATTTCTCTGCTAAAGCTTCTAATATAGAAGCTTCTTTAGAATCATCAAAAGTTTGTTGAATTTTTTGGGCAAATTTGTCAAGAGTTATAGTTGGAAGTTTTTGTGAGCTTGCCAGTGCGTCATTATCAGTTATATTTAATACAGTCCAATTATCAGCTCCCGCAAATTGTAAAAGTAATTCTCCTGTATCAGTTTGTAAAAATTTTATAGTAGAAATATCTTCTGGGCGCTTTTCTAGATAATTACACCTTCTATTATAGTTTGGGTTATTATTTTGCATAATATTAGCTAGAGTTTTTTTGATAATCTCTCTATTAATTAAATCTGTAAAAAGCCAACTCATATCTGCATAAAGTATACCTTGTTTTGTTTTTAATAAAACATCTTTTGAATCTAGATTGGCAAAAAAATCTTTTAATAATTGAAATCCATCATTTTTTTTCATATAGTCACTCATTTGTATCACATATATTCCTTTCATATTTTAAAATAATTTATATAAATATTTTATCAATATAATGTTATATTTTCAAGAAAAAAATGCAAATTTACATAAAAAATTATAATTTTTTTATTAATAAAGCTAAGTGTTTTAAAACATCACATCCAATTTCTAATTGTTCATCACTAAATTCAGACAATATTTCCTTTGTGTTATTTGGTTTATTGTCATCTTTTCCAAATAAAATATAATCTGCTGATAAATTTGATATATCACATAATATTTTTAATTTTTCAATTGACAAGTAACTTTTTCCACGTTCCACAATTCCTAAATATTGTCCAGATACACCAAGAAGTTTTGCAAAACTTTCTTTTGGCATATTCATATTCTCACGAATGTTTTTAATTCTTTTTCCAATTTCTTCTTCCATTATTGAACTCCTTAATTAAATTTTATCTATAAGTATTTTAAATAATTGTAAAAAGACAAAAGTGAAAAATAATAATCCTCGATAGTGGAAATATATTGCAAAATATGATAATATGTGAAAAAAGGGGAGGAACGATTGTGGTGAGTAATATTGTAATGAAAGTTCTATTAATAGAAGATGATGAAAATGAGTGTGCTATATATAAAAATATTATTGAAACAAAAAATAATATAAAATTAGTAGCAATTACTAATTCATCAAATGAAGCAATAAAATATGTTAATGATTATAAACCTGATGGAATTATTTTAGATTTAGAATTAAATAATGGAGAAGGTAGTGGCTTTGAATTTATTGAAAAGCTAAAAAAGCAGAATATAAATAAAATACCTAAAATTGTTGTAACAACTAATATATATTCTGATTCTGTTTATAATTTTCTTCATAAAAATAAAATTGATTTCATATTCTATAAAAATCAGGCAAGTTATTCTAATGAAAATGTGCTAAATACTTTGTTGCTATTAAATGAGTATGAAGTTCCAAATAAAGTTGTCGTTAACATGTTTAATGAGAATGAAGGCGAAAATGATAAATTGTCAGATTTAATTAATAAAGAGCTAGATTTGATTGGTGTTAGCACACATTTAAAAGGTAGAAAATATTTGCATGATGCTATTTATTTTGTAACAAAAAATGATGAAAGTAGCGAGAAAATTTCTGTTATACAATATTTGGTTGCTAAATATAAAAGATCTAATAGTACTATTAGTAGAGCTATGCAAAATGCGATATTACATGCTTGGCGAATATCTTCGTTAGAAGATTTGAGTGCTCTTTATACTGCTAGAATAAATTATGAAACTGGTGTTCCAACTCCTACTGAATTTATTTATTATTATTCGGATAAAATTAAGAAGATTTTGTAGTGACTTTTTTAGTATGTCGGATAGTAACTTTTTTTAATATAATGAGTTTTTTTATATCACTTGTACATATGAGTATAGGTGGTATTTTTTTGTTCTTTTTAGTTGGTTTTGTAAAAAACATTTTTGTTTCTAATTAGAAATAAATCATAAATTTCATAAGAATTTTAAAATAAAATCACTTTTTGTAATAAAATGTCATTTATTGTCGGAAAATGTACCTTCAAGTGTCACTTATGCGAGCTCGTGTAAGTGATATTTTTTTTGTATCAAAAAGATTTGGAGGTGATAGAGTATGAGTTTTTGGGAGTGGCTTATGTATGCAGCAGGGTTGTAAAAAATAGAAGAAGTAATCAAAATATAATGTTAAAATGAAAGCATTATATTGATTGCTTCTTAATTTTTTTATATAATAGAGATATCTTTTTTTGAGGAGTATAATATGTTGACAGATACTATTAATATGATTATAAAAAGTATATTTTTAAATATTTTTTCAATTATGATTTTTTTTAGAATTAATAACTATAGAAAAGTAAATAAAATGAAGAATGTAGTAATTTTAATTGTAACTATCTGTTTATCATGCGTATATATTTTCTTTAAAGAAAGTTTTGATATTGTAATGGCAACTTTTGTTACATATTTATTACAAATAATATTATTAAAAGTTATAACTAAACAGAAAATATCAAGCATAGTAATAAGCTTTATAATTTCTATTTCATTATCATGTATTCTTTTCATTTTTTCAGTCACATTAGAATTTTTCATACAAAAATTATTTAATATAAAACATAAAATAATAAATGTAGGGTTAACATTAATTATTGAATTTATTATGATTTATTTTATATTGAAAATGAAAAGATTAAAAAACGGATTGGCATTTTTGCAGAAAATAAACGAATATATAATAATTGCATTAATTGATATAAGTGCATTTGTAATTGTTTTGTATGGATTAATTGGTACTAGCTATGATAATGTTATTAAACATAGGTTTTTATATTTTATAATATTAGGCATTTGTATGATAATAACAGTACAAAAAATATTAGTAATGTACTACAAACAAAAACTAATCGATGATACCATAAATCAATACAAAGAAGAGCTCCAACAAAAAAACAACGAAATAAAAAAGTTAACAGATGAAGCATTTAAAATTAGTAAAATAAATCATGAATTCTATAACAGACAAAAATCATTAGAGCTAATGGTAAAAAATAAATTACAAAACTCAAATATAGAAGCAGGAGAAGATTTTAATATTCTAAATCGTATAAAAGAGTTAACATCAGAGCACTCTGAAAAAGTAAAGGAAATAAAATCATTGCCGGCATTACCATTAACAGATATATCTGAAATAGATGATATGTTTAAATACATGCAAAAAGAATGCGATAAAAGTGGAATTCAGTTCAAATTGAAAGTTAATGGTAATATTCATTTTCTTATAAACAACATAATACAAAAGAGCAAATTAGAAACTTTAATAGGAGACCATATTAAAGATGCAATTATAGCTATTAATTCAAGTAATAATATAAACAAAGAAATTTTAGTAATAATGGGAATAAAGGATAATTGTTATGAACTTTGCATATATGATACTGGAATAGAATTTGAAATTGAAACATTATTTAAGTTAGGATTAGTTCCTACAACAACTCATAAAGATACAGGTGGTAGTGGTATAGGATTTATGACTACTTTTGAAACTTTAAAAGAGTGTAAAGCAAGTCTGATAATTGAAGAAAAACATCCTATGAATGATAAAGATTATACTAAAGCAGTTATAATAAGATTTGATGATAAAAATGAATATAAAATTAGTTCATATAGAGCAGAGGAAATTAGGTGTAAAACTAAAGATAATAGAATAATTGTGCTTTAGAAATAGCATAACAATAATTGTACAAAATATAAAAAAGTGTGTAAATTGAATTGTATGAAAATGCTAGATAGAAAGGTTTGATTTTTATTTAGTTGTTAATAAATTTTACACACTTTTTTAGCAAACTTGCGGAAAAATTTTAAATGTATTCAAAAAATGTTTTTTGTTTTGCTAGTAAATAATCAATTTAACTAATTAAATTAATAAATAATCTAATTTTTATAACTAATTACATAGCTTCTAATAGTTCTGTAAGATCGCATTCTTTTAAATCTGTAAGATCTAATATAGTTTTTATGTCTGTGTTATTTTTTAATAATTTTTTTGCAATTTCTAATTTTGCCTTTTTTTCTCCAATAGCAGTACCTTCAGCGAGACCTTCAGCCATACCTGTTTCACGTATTTCAGCTAATTGCATTTGTCTATCATATTCTGCCCAGTCTTCAGCATCTGCAATTCGTCGTACTTCTTCATCTGAATTTAGTAAGTGTAATTGTTTTACCGCAGCTTCTAATTCTTCCATTGTTCTTGCCATATTAATAACCTCCTCTCCGTATGGATTTATTAAAAATTCTAACCAAGGTACAATTTCGTGGTTTATAGTCTTTTGTTTCTTATATTTGCTAAGTTCTATAATATGTATTTCTGTGGATTTGGTTAATATTTTCTCTGGATGATTTTTTTCTCTGCAATTCCAGGTGGTATGGTAATCTGGTAAATCTTTTAAATTTTTTAAATTTTCTTCCATTACAATTACCATAACAGTTCTTTTTAGTTTTTCGTAATCTTCTGCTACTTTAATATCTGCTATATATACATTTGATAAGTATCCGATAAATCTTTCTGGTAAATAATTGTATGCTTTTCTTTGCATTTCAATTATGTATTTTCTTAATTTTTCATCTTTTGCAATTAAATCAGCTTCCATTTTTTTGCTTTTTGGAGATTTTCTTTGTAAATCTAATTTGCAGTCTGTGGAAATTTGCTCTATTTTTTCTCCGGTTACATATTCCAAAAAGCTCTTTGCTATTTTTTCGTTTCCTTTATTTCCAAATAAACATTTGAAAATCACATCATTCGTAGGACCATATTCTGGTTTTTCTAGTATTGTTTCTGTCATTAAACCTCTTTCTTATATTCTAACATATAAGTTAAATTATATGCAATAGTAAAATTAGAATATTAGTGGATTTATTGCTTAAGATGCCAAGAGCTCATATATTTCATGTCGGTTATTATTTAATTTTGATATTATTTATTTAAAGGAAATATTATTTGTACTATTAATTGATATAATTATTTAAAATTAGTATTAAATTTTGTAAAAATTTATTGCACACAAATTTTTGCAAAATTTGGCGCGCGAACAATTACACGTGGCGCATAATTCAAATTGAAAAAGTTAAAATATTTTTAATGCGCCACTATTGTTCTAAAAATATTTCCAATCAACCTTGTTTTTTCGTAAAAAATGTTATATAGTATCGTGAATAGGAAATGAAGAAAGTCTTTTATTTGTCAATTATGAAAATAACATAAAATTCTTAAAAAAACGGAGGTAAAACAATGGAACAATTAACAAATAAACCAATAGTAACAATCGAAATGGAAGATGGAGGAATAATAAAACTAGAGCTATATCCAAGTAAAGCTCCAGAAACAGTAAATAACTTCATCTCATTAATAAACAAAGGATTCTATAATGGACTAATATTCCACAGAACAATTCCAGGATTCATGGCACAAGGCGGTGATCCAGAAGGTTCTGGAATGGGAGGACCAGGATATGGAATAAAAGGTGAATTTAAAGAAAATGGATTTGAAAACAATATTTCTCACGTAAGAGGAGTTATTTCAATGGCAAGAAGTATGTTACCAAATAGTGCAGGATCACAGTTCTTTATAGTAGCAGATGATTCTGAATTTTTAGATGGAAAATATGCTGCTTTTGGAAGTGTTATCCAAGGAATGGATGTTGTTGATAAAATTGTAAAATCAAGAGTTATAACAAGAAGCCCATTTGGTGGAGGAAAAGATAGACCAGTAGAACCACCTGTTATGAAAAATGTCACAGTAGAAACATTTGGAATTCAATATGATGAGCCTAATAAAATTGAAAAAGCCTAGGAGCGTAGTTTGTGCACATTGGGACGTTGCACATTGGGGACGTTAAAAAATGTGCATTGTTATAATTTATAGTGTATTAATAAATTGTGATATTAACGAAACAAAAATTTAATATAAAAAATATGCATTAAACGAGTATGAAATTTTTCATCCAAAATCATTGAATTTTGTTATGTAAAATGATATAATACCACAAATTAATAAAAAAACGTTGATTAGGACATAATTAAATAATCAATTATACACAGTGATTTTGGGATAGTGAAAACCAAAATATAACATTATTTAATTCCTACCTATGAGTGAAATAGCAAACTATTTCCGGTTTAAAACCGTTAAAATGATAAAGTTAAAAAAAGGATGGTACCGTGCCATTAGCACGCCTTGGTACTATTCTTTTTTTTTAAGAAAAATATAATATAAAAAATTACGAGGAGAGATAAATATGAGAGTATCAAATATGGGAATGAAAAGTGTAAAGTTGAGTAATCTGGATGATATGTATCCTGCACAAGATATCCTAATTCAAACAAATCAAGTAAAGCAATATGGAAGTGGAGTATATGCATATGACAACATTCCATTAAAATTACAAGATAATATAGAAGAAGTAATAAAAAAACATTTTAATAAAGCTAATTGTATAGAGGTACAAATGCCATTAATACAACAAGAAGAAATTTGGAAAAAATCTGGAAGATATGACAAATATATTGAAGAAGGAGTTATGATGATTTCTGAAACAGATAAAGGAAATTACTGTTTAGCACCAACTGCCGAAGAAGCTATAACTACTTTTGTAGAAAATAGAGTTACTTCTCACAAACAATTGCCAGTGGTATTTTATCAAATAGGAACAAAATTTAGAAACGAAATAAGAAATAGAGGATACTTATTAAGAGGAAAAGAATTTTTAATGTTTGATTTATATAGTTTCGATAAAAATGAAGAATCAATGATGCAAACATATCAAAAAATAAAATCTACGTATTTCGAAACATTTAAAGAACTAGGAATAGAGATAGTTTCAGTAGCTGCAGACAATGGTTCAATGGGAGGAAAAAACTCAGAAGAAATAATGGCTCTTTCTATAATTGGAGAAGATACGATTTTATTTGATGAGGAAACAAAGCAAGGCCTAAATGTAGAAGTATTAGAAAAGGAAAATTCTGAGGAATATTTAAAAGAAATATATAACATAAATGATGTAAAAAAATTAAAAAAGCAAAAAGCTATTGAATTGGGACATATATTTGCACTAGGAACAAAATATTCTGAATCAATGAATATAAATTACATAGATTACGAAAACAATAGTAAACCATTTTATATGGGATGTTATGGAATAGGTGTAAGTAGAGTTCTAGGACTAATGTACGAAAATAATGTAATAAAAGAAAATAATAAAGTTGTAGGATTTTCACTACCAGTTTCTGTAACACCATATTATTTATACATAATAAGTAATGATAAGAAAAAAGATATAGCAGAAAAAATATATGCTAAATTTTTAGATAAAGATATTGATGTAATAATAGATGATTTAGAAGGTTCTATTGGTAAAAAAATAAGAAACGCAAAAGTATTAGGAATACCATATATTGCAATAATAGGTAATAATACTGAAGAAGGATATGCAGAGCTAGAACGAACAAAAGATGGGTCAAAGAAGATAATGAAAATAGGAGAATTAATAGAATCTATTGAAACAATGAAAATGACCAAAAAGGATCTAGTTTATTAAAATGCAAATAGAGTCCCATTTTTGAACAGAATCTTTTCTAATTGATAATTAATAGATATTAACTATAAAAAAAGTATCCAAGTAGCTAATATAAATTATCAACATGTTGAAAGAAACTTAGTCAACTATTTTCGATATACAATGAAAGTAAAATTAGAGAATCTAATTAGATAAGCAAAGTCAAAAGGTTTAACATTAGAATTTGCATAAAATATAAATATAAAGGAGATACGAGTATGAAAAATAACGAATTTGTAAAAGAAATTACAAACATTGATGAAAACTTTGCTAAGTGGTATACAGACATAGTACTAAAAGCAGACTTAGCAGATTACACAGATACAAAAGGATGTATAGCAATAAAACCATACGGATATGCAATATGGGAAAATATTAAAGATTATACAGACAAAAAATTCAAAAAAACAGGAGTAAAAAATACATATTTTCCACTTCTAATACCAGAAAGTTTATTACAAAAAGAAAAAGACCATGTAGAAGGTTTCGCACCAGAAGTAGCATGGGTAACAGAAGCTGGTGGAGAAAAATTAGAAGAAAAACTATGTATAAGACCAACATCAGAAACAATAATATCAACAATGTATTCAAAATGGCTTAGCTCTTGGAGAGACTTACCATATTTATATAATCAATGGTGTAATGTATTAAGATGGGAAAAAGAAACAAGACCATTTTTAAGATCAAGAGAATTTTTATGGCAAGAAGGTCATACAATACACGAAACTGCTAAAGAAGCAGAAGAAAGAACATTACAAATGCTTGAAGTATATGCAGACGTAGTAGAAAATTTATTAGCAATACCAGTTATAAAAGGTATAAAAACAGAAAAAGAAAAATTTGCAGGAGCAGATGCGACATACACAATCGAAACAATGATGTATGATGGAAAAGCTTTGCAAAGTGGAACTTCACATTATTTTGGTCAAAACTTCACAAAACCATTCAATATAAAATTCCAAAATAGAGAAGGAAAAGAAGAATATGCATATCAAACATCATGGGGAATAAGCACAAGACTAATAGGCGCAATAATAATGGCGCACGGAGATAGCAGAGGATTAAAGCTACCACCAAAAGTGGCACCAACACAAGTAGTAGTAGTTCCAGTAGCAATGCACAAAGAAGGAGTAAAAGAAAAGGCAACAGAGCTATACAATAATTTAGCAGAAAACTTCAGAGCAGAAATAGATGTAAGAGACCAATATTCACCAGGATACAAATTCAATGACTGGGAAATGAGAGGTGTTCCAATTAGAATAGAAATAGGACCAAGAGATATTGAAAATGGTGTATGCGTTCTAGTAAGAAGAGATACAGCAGAAAAAATTGTTGTAAACCTAGAAGAAGTGAATACTAAAATAGCAGAAATGTTAGAAGACATACATAACAATATGTATAAAGTATGCAAAGAAAGAATGGAACAAAAAACAACAATAGCATATACATTAGATGAATTCATACAAAACATGAACACAAACCAAGGATTTATAAAATCAATGTGGTGTGGAGATGTAGAGTGTGAAAACAAAATAAAAGAGCTTACAGCAGCAAAATCAAGATGTATGCCATTTGAACAAGAAAAAATATCAGATACATGCGTATGCTGTGGTAAAAAGGCAGAAAAAATGGTTGTATGGGGAAGACAATATTAAAGTTTATTTATATAATAGGAAAGTTCTATTGTGAGGTAAATTTTAACTACAAATACTTTCCTATTATATAAAATCCATTGCACACAAATTTTTGCAAAATTTGGTGCGCGAACAATTACACGTGGCGCATAATACAATTTGAAAAAGTTAGAATGTTTTAATGCGCCACTATTGTTCTATAATAATAGGAAAGTTCAACATAAGAGTAAAAATTAACTACAAATACTTTCCTATTATAGAAAAACATTGCACACAATTTTTTGCAAAAATTGGCGCACGAACAAAGACGCGGACGAAAAAATGACATAAACAGATTCGAATTTAAATATGTCCGCTTTTGTTCTTTTTTACTAAAATTATGCATATTTGTAAATTCCTAAGAATATAATAATATTAAAAATATTCTAGGAGGACATGCCATATGCGTTCACAATATGAAAAAGAAAGTACAATTGAAGATAAAAGTGAAGAGCAAAAAAACAAAGAATTAATGTTAACTATTTTAAAAACAAAAAAAAGTATCCAAGAAGCTAATATAAATTATCAACATGCAGAAGGAAAACTAATCGATTATTTTTTATATACAATGAAAGCAGAGCAAGCAAAACTAGATTATCTAATAGGAAAAGCAAAATCAAAAGGCTTAACATTAGAAATTACAGAAAATATAAATATAAAAAATGCTCAAAATGTAAATATAGTATAAAATGAAAGAGGTATGTTATGTCTGAAAATACGCCAAATGCTAATGGTAATCAATGGCACAAAATTGTAAATCTTTTAAGTGAAAAAAATCTTACAATTGCAACAATGGAAAGCTGTACTGGAGGAGGAGTTGCAAATGCAATAACTAGTGTATCTGGAGCTTCATCTGTTATAAAAGAAAGTTATATTACATATTGTAATGAATCAAAAATTAAACAAGGAGTACCTGCAGATATTATTGCTAAATTCTCTGTGTATAGTAAGGAAACTGCTGAAGCAATGGCTAATGCAGTAAAAAAACAAGCTAATTCTGATTTTGGAGTTGGTGTTACTGGGCAACTTGGAAGAATTGATCCAAATAATCCAGTAGATAAATTGAATTGTGTTTGGTATGCAATTATTAATCAGAAAAATCAAGCTGTAGTCAAAATGTTAAATGTTCCCAACGAAGATAGACCATTTCAGAAGGAATTTGTTATTCGTGATATTTCTGATAGTTTATTAGACATTTTAAAAAATTGAATAAGGTATAATAAAGCACTAATCATACGAGAGGTGCTTTATTTATAAACAAGTTTAAATGTACTTTACAAAATTTTGAAAATAGGGAAAATATTATCAATGGAGAGCTGTGTAGTACATGGCTCTTTTCAATTTTTGGAGCTATTTTATTAGAAAGTGTTTTGCACTAAAATTTATAATATTGAAATTTATGTAAAACTATAATATAATAACGAAAAAATTAAAAGAGGAAAATATAATGATAAAAATAACCAATATAAAAATAAGAGAAGATTTAACCGAAGAAGATTTATTCTCAAAAATTTTCAAAAAATATAAAATAAATAAATCAGATGTAATAGAAAAAAGAATCACAAAAAAATCAATAGATGCCAGAAATAAAGCTGACATTTTTTATAACTATTCGGTAGAGCTAAAATGTAAAAACGAAAATAAAATTAAAAATGTT
The DNA here is from genome assembly GCA_017625035.1 of Clostridia bacterium. Taxonomy (GTDB): domain Bacteria; phylum Bacillota; class Clostridia; order TANB77; family CAG-508; genus CAG-492. The sequence continues at coordinate 89,421 of JAGALX010000041.1, read as the reverse complement.
CAAATAGTAAAAGAAGACGCTCCACAAAAAATAATAATAAACAGAAAAAGTACTATAAAACCAGTAGTTGTAGGAGCTGGTCCAGCAGGACTATTTGCAGCATTAACATTAGTTCAAAATGGAATAAAACCTATTGTAATAGAGCAAGGAAAAAAAGTTGAAGAGCGAAAAAAAGATGTTGATGAATTCTTAAGAACAGGAAAATTAAATACTAATTCTAATGTTCAATTTGGAGAAGGCGGAGCTGGAACTTTTTCTGATGGAAAGTTAACAAGTGGTATTAACAATCCTTTATGTAAAAAAGTCTTACAAGAATTTTACAATTTTGGAGCACCAGAGCAAATTTTATATATTAATAAACCTCATATAGGAACCGATAATCTAATTAATATAGTAAAAAATATGAGAAATAAAATAATAGAATTAGGTGGAGAATTTTTATTTAATGAAAAAGTTGTAGATTTTGATATAAGAGATTCAAAAATTTCCGCAGTTTTATGCAGTAGTGGAAAAAGAATCGAAACAGACACCGTAATTCTAGCAATAGGTCATAGTGCAAGAGATACATTTGAAAAACTATACGAAAAAGGTGTAAAAATGGAAAAAAAGAATTTTTCTGTTGGAGTAAGAATAGAGCATAAACAACAAATGATTAACAAATCTCAATATGGAGAAATAACAAAACTAAAACTACCACCAGCAGAATATAAAATGGCATATCATGGGGAAGAGCGTTCATGCTACACATTTTGTATGTGTCCAGGGGGAACGGTAATTGCATCATCAAGTGAGCATCAAACAATAGTAACAAATGGAATGAGCAAATTTGCACGTGATGGAGAAAATGCAAATAGTGCAGTTTTAGTAAATGTAACTCCAAACGATTTTAAAGGCGAATCTCCATTAGAAGGAATCTATTTCCAAAAAGAATTAGAAGAAAAAGCATTCAAATTAGGAGGAAGCAATTATTACGCACCAATACAAAGATTCGAAGATTTTGAAAATAATAAAAAATCCACATTCATAGGAGAAATAAAACCAACATACAAACCAGGAGTAACACTTTCAAATTTAAACGAAATATTGCCAGAATTTGTATGCAAAACATTAGTAGAAGGAATAAAACACTTCGACAAATCAATAAAAGGATTTGCAAATCCAGATGCAATTTTAACAGGAGTAGAAACAAGAAGTTCATCACCAGTACAAATAACAAGAAATGAAAATAAAGTTTCAAATATCCAAGGTCTATACCCATGCGGAGAGGGCGCAGGATATGCCGGAGGAATAATGTCTGCAGCAGTAGATGGAATAAAATGCGCAGTAGCGGTGCTAGTCCATACACGTCCACATTTTGAAGCATAATTGTCCAATAAATAGCATACATACTAAAGAGGTGATTTGTATGGGAAATTATGCTTTTCTTGTATATATTGGATGTATTATAATGATAATCATTATAGGAAAAATTTTTATTGTTCCTTTTAAAAAAATATTTAAATTAATATTTAATTCTATAATGGGGGGAGTACTAATATACATAATAAATATAATAGGAAGTAATTTTAATTTTCATATAGGAATAAACTGGGGAACTATTTTGTGTTCTGGTATATTAGGAATTCCGGGGGTAATATTAATTGTATTATTGAAATTGTTTCAATAATACAAAAAACTATTGAACAAATAAAAAAAGTATCATATAATAACAACATATTTAGGTATATAGAAAATACAAAAAACGAAGGGAATGGTAAATACATGATAAAAATAGCTTTTTTTGACACAAAAGATTACGACAAAAATTTATTTGATGAATACAATAAAAATTATGGATATGAAATTACTTATTTTAAATCTAAACTTAACTCAGAAACAGTAAATTTAGCAAAAGGATTTGATGCTGTGTGTATATTTGTTAATGACAAAGCAGATAAAGAAGTTTTAGATAAATTAAATGAATATGGAGTTAAATTAATAGCTTTAAGATGCGCAGGTTTTAATAATGTAGATTTAAATAACCTAGGAAATTTAAAAGTTGTTAGAGTTCCTAAATATTCACCATATGCTGTTGCAGAACATGCTACTGCATTATTATTAAATATAAATAGAAAAATTTACAAATCTTACCAACGTGTAAAAAAATATAATTTTTCTTTAGATGGATTACTAGGATTTGACTTACATGGAAAAACAGTAGGTGTTATAGGAACAGGAAAAATAGGAAAAGTATTTATACAAATAATGAAAGGATTTGGAACAAATGTTATAGCATATGATGTTTATAAAGATGAACAAGCTAGTAAAGATCTTGGTTTTGAATATGTTCCATTAGAAGAACTATGCCAAAAATCAGACATAATATCTCTACACTGCCCACTAACACCAGAAACTGAAAATATAATTAACAAAAACACTTTAGCAATGATGAAAGAAAATGTTATAATTATAAATTCTAGTAGAGGAAAATTAATTTGCACAGATGATTTAATAGAAGCTATGTCAAATAATAAAATAGGTGGAGTAGGACTAGATGTTTATGAAAATGAAGAAGAGTTTTTCTTAAGAGATTTATCAGGAGAGTATAAAAGAGATAAAAACTTATCATTATTAATATCTATGCCAAATGTAATAATAACATCACATCAAGCTTTCTTTACATCAGAAGCATTAAATAAAATTGCAAGTGATACTTGTGAAAATATTTCTGATATATTCAATAAAGGTGAATGTGAAAATGAAGTAAAAGAATAAGAATTTCTAGGAATTGTATTATTGAGAAAAAACAAAAAACAAAAATATAATTTCAAAATAAATATTGAAAAAAACAAAAAATCGTGTTATCATATTAACCATATTAATCCAATTAAAAAGCAAAGTAATATATACAAAAAATATTTTACAGAGAATGAGTAAAAGCTGAGAGCTCATAAATATAGTATATACGAAATTTCACTTTTTAGGATACATATTGAACTTTAAGTAGATATGTACGGTTGTCACGTTAAAACTATAATAAGGTATATAAATAAAATTATATATAAATTTAGGTGGTACCACGATGAAACTATAGTCATTCGTCCTATTGTTAGGATGAATGGCTTTTTTGTTGTGGAATTGGGGACGCTTTTCTGGAATTGGGGACGCTTTTCTTTTCCCATTTTTGGGAATTTGGGACAGTTTTCATAATTTTTGTATAAATGAAATTTGTCTACTATTTCGAAGACCGTCCCAAATTCCCAAAAATGGGAAAAGAAAAGCGTCCCCAATTCCACCACCAAAAGAAAGGAAGGATTTTATGAAAGCACAAATCGAGCAAATCAAAATTAATGCAAAAGAAGAAATTCAAAATGTTGCAAATTTAAAAGATTTAGTAGACTTAAAAGTTAAGTATCTAGGAAAAAAAGGAGAGCTTACTTCTGTTTTAAGAGGAATGGGAGCTTTATCTGCAGAGGAAAGACCTGTAATTGGTAGTTTAGTAAATAGTGTTAGAGATGAACTTGAAGCTTTAATTTCTGAAAAAGAAACAGAATTTAAACAAATAGAATTAAATAAAAAATTAGAAAGTGAAAAAATTGATATAACACTTCCAAGCAAAAAAACAGTAAGAGGAAGCAAACATCCAATGAGTTTAGCTATTGAAGAAATTGAAGATTTATTCGTTTCTATGGGATATGATGTTGTTTCAGGACCAGAGCTTGAATCTGATGAATATTGTTTCAAAAAATTAAATTTACCAGAAGGACATCCAGCAAGAGATATGCAAGATAGTTTTTATATAACAAACGAAATGTTACTAAGAACTCAAACATCAGCTGCTCAAGCAAGAGTAATGGAAGCTAAAGGTGGAAAAGAGCCAATTAGAATAATTTGTCCAGGTAAAACATATAGAAGAGAAGATGATGCAACACACTCACCACAATTCGCGCAAATAGAAGGTTTAGTAATTGATAAAAAAGACAAAAATGTATCTTTAGCAGACCTAAAAGGAACATTAGAAGTATTTGCAAGAAAAATGCTAGGAGAAAATTCTGAACTTCGTTTTAGACCAAGCTACTTCCCATTTACAGAGCCATCATATGAAGTAGATGTTACTTGTTTTAAATGTGGAGGAAAAGGATGCCCATTATGTAAAAAAACAGGATGGATTGAAGTTTTCGCAGCAGGAATTGTTCATCCAAATGTATTAAGAATGAGTGGATATGACCCAGAAGAATGGGGAGGATTTGCATTTGGTCCAGGATGGGACAGAATAACAATGTTCAAATATGCAATCCCAGATGTACGTTATTTATATACAAATGATGTAAGATTCTTAAAACAATTTGATAGACAGGAGGCTTAAGATATGATATTAAGTAGAAATTTTATTAAAGATTACATAGATTTAGATGATAATTTAAATATAAAAACTATTGCTGAAGATATGACAAGAGTTGGAAATGAATATGACATGGCACAAAAATTTATAAATGCAACAAATTTAGTAATAGGACAAATAAAAACATGTGAAGAACATCCAGATTCTGACCATTTACACGTGTGTTTAGTAGATGTAGGTACAGAAACTCTTCAAATTGTATGTGGAGCGCCAAATGCAAGAGCTGGAATAAAAGTAATAGTAGCACTTCCAGGTGCAGAGCTTCCAAATGATATAACAATAAAAAAAGGAGCAATCCGTGGAGTTGAATCAAATGGAATGATGTGCTCTATAGCAGAACTTGGATTAGACAGCAAATTCTTAACTCAGGCAGATAAAGATGGAATTTGTGAGCTTGGAGAAGATGCTGTTGTAGGAGAAGATCCTATAAAATATTTAGGATATGATGATGAAATTATAGATTTTGAATTAACAGCAAATCGTGGAGATTTATTAAGCACACTAGGTCTTGCATATGAAGTAGGTGCAATTTACGGTAAAAAAGTAAAAGATGTAGATTTATCACATAATGAATCTGGAGATGATATAAATAATTCATTTTCATTAGATATAAAAACAGAAAACTGCTCTTTATTCCTAGCAAAAAGAGTTGAAAATGTTACTATAAAAGAAAGTCCAGCATTTATTAAAAATAGATTAATGGCATGTGGAATAAGACCAATAAACAATGTTGTAGATATTAGTAACTATGTAATGTTAGAACTTGGTCAACCACTACATTTCTATGATGCAGATAACTTAGGAAACAAAATAGTAGTTAGAATGTCCGAAAATGAAGAAAAATTAACTACTTTAGATAATATAGAAAGAACTCTTGACGAAAATGACATAGTAATAGCAACAGATGAAAAATCAGTAGGTTTAGCAGGTGTTATGGGAGGACTAGAAACAGAAGTAGTTTCAGAAACAAAAAATATAATAATAGAATCTGCAATATTTGATGGAATAAAAGTAAGAAAAACATCAAAGAAAATATTAAGAAGTGAAGCAAGCAACAGATTTGAAAAAGGATTAGATCCAAATAGAACTTATATGGCAATAGAAAGAGCATGTACATTACTTGAAAAATACGCAGATGGAAAAGTAATTACAGGTATGTGCAAATATGATACAACTGAAAAAGAAGATAAAAAAATAGAAATAACATACAAAAATATAGTAGATGTATTAGGAACAGAAATTGAAAATAAAGACATTTTAGATGTATTTACAAAATTAGGATTCACATATGAATCAGACGAAACAAAAGCTATAGTATCTGTTCCAAGAAGAAGACTAGATATATCTATAAAAGAAGACTTAATAGAAGAAGTTGGACGTATTTATGGTGTTGATAATATAAAAGGAAAATTACCAACATTACCAGTAAAACAAGGAAGTTATGATAAACTAACAAGAGGAATACGTAACAAAATGGTAGGACTTGGATTAAACGAAACTTTATCAATGATTTTCTTAAATGAAAAAGAAGGTAAAAAATATACAACAGATGAATTTGAAGTTGTAAAATTATTAGATCCTTTATCAGAAGAAAGAAATGCTTTAAGATATAGTATGATTCCATCAATGATGAAAATATATGAATATAACAAAGCAAGAGAAAACAAAAATGTATGTATTTTTGAAATGGGAAAAGGATTCTTCAAAAAAGGTGATGTTTATGGAGAAAATCAAAAAATAGTAGCTCTTATGACTGGAGAATATTATTTAGGGTTTGGAAATAAAGCTAATGTTGATTTTTATATTATAAAAGGTGTAGTAGAAGAATTATTAGAATATCTAGGATATGCAAACAGATACAGTCTACTAATGCCAAAAAATATGCCAGCAGAATTCCACCCAGGTCAAACAGCAGAAATAAATGTTAACGGAGAAGCGGTAGGTATAGTAGGAAAAATACACCCATCAGTAAGCAAAGATGCTGTTTATGTAATGGAAATTAACTTAGATAAATTACTTGCAAAGAAAGTAGGAAAACTAAAATACAAAGAAATATCAAAATTCCCAAATGTAAAAAAAGATGTTGCATTTGTAATGGATAAAAATATTCCATCAAAAGATATCGAAACAGTAATTAAAAAAGCTGGAGGAAGTTTACTTACAAATATAGAAGTGTTCGATGTTTATACAGGAGAGAATGTAGGCGAAAACGAAAAATCTATAGCATATTCATTAACATTTAATGATAGTAAGAAAACACTTACTGATGAAGAGATTAATGGATTATTTGAAAAAATTATTACAACTGTTGAAAATAAATGTGGGGTAGCATTAAGAAAATAAGATGAATTGAACGTCATGTCAAAAAAACATGTTGATTGAATATTAAAAAAATATTTGATATATAATAAAAAACTACAGGAGGAAGATTATGAGTAAAAGTAATGTAAAAATTGGATTACCACTAACCAAATCAATAATATATTTTTTAATAGTATATTATATTGCAGTAGTGATACTAACTATGATTATAAGTTTGTTATTATTTAAATTCGTAAATCCAGATAACATTGTACTGCCTATAATTATATCTAGTATATGTGCAGTTTTCGCATTAATAATATCAACAAAATTCTTCAGCAGAAAATATATTGTTAGTGCAGAAAAAAATGAATTTGCGAATAAAATAACAATGGTACTTATGATTTTCTATATTTTATCTATTGTTTTGGGTTCAGTATCAGGATATAAAGAGCTATATACAAAAATAATAAGCTTAGAATTTCTACAATCAGCATATGAGAATAACTATAATATAGAACCGTTTAATGAAAATTGTAAAACAAATGAAGATTCAATTGCCGCGATAAATGAGTATAAGCAAGATGTTATTTTCGAATATTGTACTATGCCAATAATAGGTAAAAGCATTATATTTATTATTGAAATAATAACGACACATAGATATGTAAAAAGAAGATTATGTAATGAGAATTTTCAAGAGATATGAATACATATAAAATAAAATTGTTAGTAAGAGCAAGAAGAATAAAAACTTAAAATTTTTGTTGAAAAAAGTATACTAATATGATAACATAATACTAGTCATAAAAATAACTAAGGAGGATTTAAAAATGGAAGAAAAAGCAAATAAAGTAGAAAAAAGAACATATAATTCAGGAAATAGAGTAGGAGTAAGAATAGTTGCAGGAATATTAGCATTTTTAATGATATCATCACTAACAGCAACAGTAGTATCATATTTTATATAATGTCATAAATAGATGCGAATTAAAGCTGTCCGCTTTTATTCTATAATAGGAAAGTTCAACATAAAAGTAAAAGTTAACTAACAATACTTTCCTATTATATAAAATTCATTGCACACAAATTTTTGCAAAATTTGGCGCGCGAACAAAAACGCGGACGATAAAATGTCATAAACAGATGAAACTTAAAAGATGTCCGCTTTTGTTCTTTGATAATTTTACTAAATAAATTTAAGTGGTGCTTGATAAAAAACTCAAGCCCACTATTATTTTAAAATAAATAATAATTGGGGGAAAAAATATGTTTAATAATCTTCTAATGAATCTAAATACATATTATGAGCAACACATCGTAAGTTATATAAGTGAGTTATATAAATATCCAATAAAATTAATACCAGTAATTTTGGATATTTCAATTGTAATATTTTTAATATACAAATTTTTTATTGTATCAAAAAATTCAAGATTAATTCAACTAATAAAAGGAATATTTTTATATATAATTTTAACTGCACTAAGTTCAATTTTACAATTAACAATAATGAACTACATATTAAAATCCTTCTTATCATATGGAGTAATTGCATTAATAGTAATATTCCAACCAGAGCTTAGAAGAGCATTAGAACAACTTGGGTCTTCCAATAAATTAACTAGATTTTTCGGAATAGAAAAAGATAAATATGTTCAAACAAAAGAAGATATTTACAAAATTGTTATAGCAGCAACAGAGCTTGCCAAAAGCAGAACAGGAGCTTTAATAGTTTTAGAAAAAGATATAAAAATAAAAGATATAATAGATTCTGGTATAGTTATAAATTCAGAAATTTCACCACAATTACTAGTAAATATATTTGTTCCAAACACGCCTTTGCATGATGGAGCAGTTATAATTTCTGAAAATAAAATAGTTGCAGGAGCCTGCATTTTACCACTAGCAAGTGACCAAGATATTGCAAAAGAATTAGGAACAAGACACAGAGCAGCACTTGGAATGTCAAAAGAATCTGATAGTGTTACAATTGTTGTATCAGAAGAAACCGGTAAAATATCACTTGCAAGAAATGGTGTATTGCTAGTAGATTTAAAAGAAGAATCTTTAAAACAAATTCTAATAAAAGACTTTGCAGAAAAGTATAATACTAAGAAAAAAGGTGTTACAAAAATTAGAAGAAAGAGAAAAGAAAAATAATAGAAAGGTGCTTTTTGGAGGTAATCTAAAAAGTACTTTCTTTTATTATTTTTATAGGGGTGAATAAGCAAGAAATGAATGAGCTTTAGTTTTAATAAATAATAAAAATGCACGTCCAAGAGGAACGTGCATAAATTCTAAGGATTAATATGCCTTAGAATAGGGTTGTCCTCCCAAATCGGACATAATTTTCTTGAAGTTGTCCAACTCGGAAGAAGTAAAATTGTGCTCGGTATCGGAGATGCTAATAAGTAACTCCCCATTTGCGGTAAATGGAGATTTTACCAAGTGGGCAAAAGGAGCTAATCGCCGATTGGCTCGTAGTCGCAGCAGAAAGTGTTCCTTTTTGTTCCTTGGCAAAAATCCGAATAACGTCATAATAATATGACCTCCTTTAAAAAAGTATATATACACATAGGTGCATAATTCAATTGTAATACTTACTCCATAAAAAGTTAACATAAAACAAACATTTTTTTTAAGAAAAATCTACGAAAATCCCTTCAAAAACCACAAAAAATCTTATATAATACTATAAAAATATCAAATACCAAAAAAAGGAGCCAAAATGAGAAACATACGTTTAACAATCGAATACGACGGAAAAGATTTTAATGGTTGGCAAAAACAGCCAACAAAATTAAATATACAAGGAGAAATAGAAAGAGCAATAGAATCTCTAACCGGAGAAGAAAACATCGATTTAATAGCATCAGGAAGAACTGATGCAGGTGTACATGCTTTAGGACAAGTTGCAAATTTTAAAACAAATAACGAAAGTATTCCAATAGAAAAATTTGCATTAGCACTAAATACAAAACTAAAAAAATCTGTAAGAATAAAAAACGCAGAAGAAGTTGATGAAAGATTTCATAGCAGATATACTTGTAAAAGAAAAACATACAGATACATAATAAATAACAACGAGTGTGAAAGTGCAATATATAGAAATTTTGAATATCATATGCCAGTAAAATTAGATGTTAATTCAATGCAAAAAGCAGTAAAATATTTTGAAGGAGAACATGATTTTAAAGGTTTCAAAGCAAGTGGAACAAGTAGCAAAAGTAGTGTTAGAACAATTTATTTTGCTGAAGTTAAAAATGCAGATGATGGAAGAATATATATAGAATTAACAGGAAATGGATTTTTATATAATATGGTAAGAATAATTGCTGGAACTATGGTAGATGTAGGAATGGGAAAAATTAAACCAGAAGAAATTCCAGATATAATAACTAAAGGTGATAGAAAACTTGCAGGAAAAACTTTGCCTCCAAACGGCTTGTTTTTGGTTAAAGTGGAATATTAAAAATAGATAATCAATTGACATGATTTCAAAATTGACAATTAAAATTAGAATTGTTAAAATTTAAGATAATTAAAGGAGAAAAAAATTATGTTTGACAGTACAATAAAATTTAAATATCCTTGGAGACCATACCAAGATAGAGTTTTAAAAGAAGCAGATAAATTCTTAAAAGATGGAAAAATAAATGTAGTTGCAGCCCCAGGATCTGGAAAAACAATTCTAGGGCTAGAACTATCAAGAAGACTTGCAAATCCAGTTATAATTTTTGCACCAACTGTAACAATAAAAAAGCAATGGATTACTAAATTTTTATCATCATTTACAGATTTACAAGAAGTTCCAGACTGGATTAGTACAGACATATATAATTTAAAATATTTCAATGTTGTTACATATCAAGCACTACATTATGCTTATAAAAGAAAAAAAATCAGAGAAAAAATAGATGATACAGATGATTCAGTAGAAAAAGAAGAAATAAATGTAACTGATGAAGAAATAAAAGTTTATGACATAATTTCAGAGCTAAAAGCTAAAAAAATAACAACACTAGTTTTAGATGAAGCACATCACTTAAAAAGCGAATGGTGGAAAAGTTTAAATGATGTAGTACAAGCATTAGGAAATATTAAATTAATAGCTCTTACAGCAACACCACCATATGATGTAGAGCCAAATATATGGGCAAATTATACATCTTTATGTGGTGAAATAGATTGTGAAATTTCTGTACCAGAGCTTGTAAAAGCAAAAAACTTATGTCCACATCAAGACTATATATATTTCAATTATCCAACAGATAGTGAAATACAAAATATAAAAAATTATGATATAAAATTAAATGAAATTATAAATGAAATGAAAAGTGATACAAATTTTATAGATGCAATTTATAATCACAAATTCATACAAAATCCATATCAATATGATGAACAAATATTAGAAAATCCAGAGTATTACAGTAGTATGCTTGTATTTTTAAATCATGCAAAAAGGAATATTGCAAATTCTCATATAAGTGTACTTGGTCATAACAAAAAAATTCCAAAATTTGATTTATCATGGTTTGAAATTTTATTAAAAAATGTTTTAGTAAAAGATAGAAAAAATTATGAAAATTATGAAGAAATATTATTAGGGTACGAAAAAAGATTAAATCAAATTGGTGCAATAGAAAAGAAAAATGTTTCTTTAATAGATAATAAAACAATTCAAAAATATTTTGTAAATAGTTTGGGAAAACTAAATAGTATATCAAAAATTATAGATATAGAGCTAAACAATTTAAAACAAGATATGAGAATGGTAGTTTTAACAGATTATATTCGTAAAGAATATTTGGCAACTGAGAATATAGAAATAGATAAAATTGGAGTACTGCCTATATTTAAAATGGTAACTCAAAATCATCCAGAGCTAAATATGGCAGTTCTTACAGGTAGTTTATTTATTCTGCCAAAATCAAAAGCTGAAAATTTATATGGCTTATGCTATTCAAGAGGCTTAAATGCAGACAAATTAAAATTTAAACCATTTGTAATGAATGAAAATTATGTAGAAGTAGATATGCCAGAAGCAATAAGAAATGATGTAATGAATTGTATTTCAAAATTATTTGAAGTAGGAGAAATTCAGTTAATAGTAGGAACAAAATCTCTACTTGGAGAAGGCTGGGACGAGCCTAGTATAAATAGTTTGATTCTTGCGACATTTGTTGGTTCATATATGTTATCAAACCAAATGAGAGGTAGAGCAATAAGAGTAAATTCTAACCCAAATAAAACAGCAAATATCTGGCATTTGGTTTGTGTTTGTGATACTTTAGATGGAAACTCTAATATAGAAAATGCAGATTTAAATTTATTAAAAAGAAGATTTAAATCTTTTACAGGAATTGGATATTGTAATTCATATGTATCTAATGGTTTAGAAAGATTAGGAAATTTTGCAAGCCCATTTTCAGCAGAAAAAGTAAATAACTTAAATTCATTTATGGCAAATACATCTAATGATAGAGCAAAAATGTTTCAAAATTGGCAAAATGCAGTTGAAAATAAATCTGACAATATGCAAATGACAGAAGAACTAGAAATGGAAGAAGTAGAAGCATTTAAATCAGAATGGCTTGTTTCTAAAAGCTTAATTATTTGTATAATAATTGCAGTAATTTTAGTGCTAATGTTTATTTTTGGAATATTACCAAGACCTTTAACATTTATAGTAGGCACAGGATTTATAATATATATAGTTTCAAAAATAAGAAAAATAAAAAGGTTATCAAATTCCTCAGAAACAGTAAAAGCAATATCAGAAGTGTTATTGGAAGCATTAACTAAATATAGACTAATAAAAACTCCGCAATCTAAAATCAAAATAAAAACTCAAAGTATAAATCAAACAGTTTCAGCATGGATAGAAGGAGCACCTTTGCAAGAAAGCAACTTATTTATAACTGCACTAACAGAAATTTTCTCAAAAACACAAAGTCAAAGATATATAATATCAACAAAAAGAAGCAATATTTCAAGATACTACAATATACCAAAAGTATTTTCAAACAACAAAGAAAATGCCCAAGGATTTGTAAATATCTGGATGAAGAAAATAGGTAAAGTAGAGCTAATCTACACGAAAAGTGCAGAAGGAAGAAAAGAATTACTAAAAGCCAGAATGCAAAATCTGGACCTAAAAGACAAAATCTCAAGAAAACAAAAAATGGCAGATTGGAAATAAAAAAAGGAAAAGGGAAAAGGGGACGGTTCTAATTTCCCAAATTTGGGAAATTGGGACAGACCTTAATAGCATTTTTGTTTAAAATCAAAAATTAATAATAATTTAAAAAGTTAATAAATCATAAATAAAATTCCAAAAATTGAACATACTATTCTCGAACAATAAAAATCAGGAGGAAATTTATGGACAATAATGTAAATGTTTTAGATGAAATTAACAAAGGTGCAACAATGGGAATGGACGCAATTATGTTTGTATACGACAAAGTAGGAGATCAAACTTTTAAACAAGTTTTAGATGGCGAATATAGAAAATACAAAAACATATCAGAAAGAGTAACTGCAGAATACGATAAATATTCAATAAAAGAGCCACATTCAACAAATGCGATGAATAAAGCCATGACATGGTATGGAATACAAATGAAAACAATGAAAGATCAAAGTAATGAAAAAATATCTGAATTATTGGTACAAGGAACAAACATGGGAATAATAGAAGGTGTAAGATTACAAAACCAAAATCAACATAATGATTTAAATGAAAATGTAAGACAAATATTAGACGATTTCGTAGCAATGCAAGAAGATAGTGTTGAAACTTTAAAAAAATATTTATAAGAAATACTAACCGAAAAATTCAACCTATAAATCGTGGAACGAGAGAAACACTTACTGAGAACTCACAAAAATTATAAAAAAATTACGAAAACAGATATAAAGAAATTTACACATTTTACTTTACAAAAACCAAAGTGTGTAATTTCTTTATTTTTGTTTTCGTTTTTCTTTTCCGCTGTTTCCGATTTTTTCGTTTAAATTTACCAGGTGAAATTTTCCAAATCCTTCCTAATTCCTGACTAAGATTTTATAAAATGGTTATCATATATTTAGGTGATGAATATGAAAAAAACAAAACAATTTTTTATAATTTCCATACTATTAATTATATATATATACATTTGTAATATAACATTATTACCAAATAATATTATAATTTTCGAAGGAGAAGAGCTCAATTTAAGAACTATTGCAGGAATAAATATAAAAAGAGCTAATAACAGTAATGTAGAAATAATTCAAGCATCAACTAGTGTAGATGATACTGAAAATGTTTATAAAACAGCAGGAACTTTTGAATTAAATTTAGATTTATTTGGAACAATCCCAGTTAAAGAAATAAATGTAAACGTAATACCAAAAACAAAAGTAGTTCCATTAGGAAATTTGATAGGTGTAAAAATGTATACATCAGGAGTATTAGTGGTTGGAATGTCTGAAATAGAAGGCGATGATAATCAAAAATATAAACCATATCTAAATTCTGGAATTGAAGAAGGTGATATGATAGTAGAAATGAACAATAAAAAAATTGAAAATACAGATGAATTAGTAGATGTTGTAAATAAGTCTAATGGAAAAGAAATACAAATAAAATATGTAAGAGATGATGAAACCATAACAACAAGTATAGCTCCAGTAAAAAACGAAACTAATGAATACAAATTAGGTTTATGGGTTAGAGATGCAGCAGCAGGAGTTGGAACATTAACTTTTTACGAGCCATCAACAGGAGCTTTTGCAGCACTAGGTCATGGAATTGTAGATATTGATACTGGAGGTATTTTTGATATTGCAAATGGAGAGCTAGTAACAAGTAATTTGATAGCAATACAGAAAGGAGAAAAAAATAATCCTGGTGAAATAAAAGGTTCGATTGATTCCGGAGTAACAATCGGAGAAATAGAAAAAAATACAAACTTCGGAGTATTTGGTCTTGTTTCAAACAGAGGAAATTTAGATTTAAAAAACACCAAAGAATATGAAGTTGCGCTCAGAAGTGAAATAAAAACTGGAGAAGCCGAAATTATTTGTGAATTAGAAGAAGGAAAAAAAGAAAATTATAAAATAGAAATACAAAAAGTATATACAAGCAATAATTATGATAATAAAAGTATGCTTATAAAAATAACAGATGAAAAATTATTAGAAAAAACAGGCGGAATAATTCAAGGAATGAGTGGTTCACCAATTATACAAAATGGTAAGTTTATAGGAGCCATAACCAATGTACTTGTATCAGATCCAACTACAGGATATGCTATATTTGGTGATTTGATGATAAAGCAAATGAGGGCAGTTCAATAGAAATGAAAAAAATAAGGATGGAGAAATTAGTAGGAAAAGGGGAGAGAAATTAATTATATGAATGAATTTCTCCGTCCCATTTTCCTACTAATTTCTCCCTTCTTATCTATTTCCATCTCTAAAATTTAATTGACAAAAAGATACATGAAGGCAGGGATACAATCCCTGCCTTTATGTATCTACTGTTTGATAATAGCAAATACTTAAAACCAAGAAGAATATCCCTGTCTAAAGTGAATAAAATTATTAAATTAACTAATAATAAACTTATTTAGTCATGTTGTCTTCAGCTTGTTGGATCATTTTTCTAACCATTTGTCCACCTATTTTACCAGCGTCTTTAGCTGATATATCACCATTATATCCGTCTTTTAAGTTAACACCTACTTCGCTAGCTACTTCATATTTGAATTTGTTTAAAGCATCTTTTGCAGCAGGAACAACTTTTTGATTTCTACTTGAATATGCCATTATCTTGTTCACCTCCTGTTGGTTATAATAAACTTTATTTCTAGAAAAAACTTTATTGCTTTTTCTAACATTATGATGTGCATAATTGAAAAAAATAAACTGGTAATTTCTGGAAATTATTTTTGCTATTTAGGATGAAAAATGTTATTTAAAGAGATTACAAATTAAAAAATAATTACGTCAGTGAAAAGTTAAAAGCAATTCTGTAAAGTAAACGCAAATTATAAGCAATATTAAAAAAAAATTATAAAAGATATTAAGTTTATAAATTGATAAATCATATAAAACATGTTAGAATGATACATAATCATAATATCAGATGTAAAGTAAAATTTTTAGTTGAAACTATAATTATATCGGTTATAATTTATAAATAAATTAAATTTATTGTCAAATAAACATATGTAACTATTTATCAAATAATTCTAATTTATGAGAAAGGAATGAATAAAATGTCAAATCAATTTTCAAGAACAGAATTATTAATAGGAAAAGAAGCAATACAAAAATTACAAAATTCAAAAGTAGCAATATTTGGAATCGGAGGAGTAGGCTCTTTTGTAGTAGAAGGTCTAGTAAGAGCTGGAATTGGTAGTTTTATATTAGTAGATAATGATGAGGTTTGTGAAAGCAATTTAAATAGGCAAATAATAGCAACTACAAAAACAATAGGAAAATCAAAGGTACAAGTTGCAAAGGAAAGGATTTTAGAAATAAATCCAAATGCTAATGTACAAATAATTGAAGAATTTTTCATGCCTAATAGTAAAGAAATTTTCGATGAAACTGTAAATTATATTGTAGATAGCATAGATACAGTAACTGCAAAAATAGAGCTAGTAATGAGAGCAAATAAACTAAATATTCCGATAATATCTTGCATGGGAACAGGAAATAAATTAGATGCAACAAAATTCGAGGTAACAGATATTTATAAAACAAGCATATGCCCACTCGCAAAAGTTATGAGAAAGGAGCTAAGAGCTAGAGGAATAAAAAAACTTAAAGTACTTTATTCAAAAGAAGAGCCAATAAAACCAAATGAAGTAATAAATAACAGCCAAGTAAGTGATAAATATTTATCTGAAAATGAAGAAAAATTTACAGCACGTAAGCATACACCAGGAAGTATATCTTTTGTTCCATCAGTGGCAGGATTAATTATAGCAGGAGAAGTAATAAATGATCTTATAAGATAAATTTAATAAGGTAGTTTGAAATATAATAATTTAAGGAGGCGCATTTTGTGAACACAATGAAAACTATAATGATAGATATGGACGAGGTAATAGTAAACGGAAGATTTACAGAGTTTTTAGATGAATTTTTAGATGGTGTAGATTTTGAAAAATTAAATGGACATTTTAGACAAAGTCTCATCAAAGGAAGAGAAGAAGAATTCAAAAAAATATATCAATTTAAAAATTTATATAAAAAAGAAGATGGCTCATTTATTGCTCCTATGCCAGATTGTGTTGAAACAATAAAAAAATTAAATGAGCACTATGAAATTTATATTGTTACTGCTTACGTTTGGAAAGAAAATGTGATTGATGCGGCACATAATTTAAAATATAAATATGAATATTTAAAACATTTTTTTCCATTTATTGATACTAATAATTTTATTTTTATATCAGATAAAAGTAAAATTAAATTTGATATAGGAATAGATGATAGAACTACAAATTTAATTAATTGTGAAAAGAAATTATTATTTACTGAGTTTAGAAATGAAAAAATTTCAAAAGAGGAATTGGAAAAAAATAATATAATTAGAGTAAATGATTGGTTAGAGATTGAAAAAATTTTGATATAATAAAAGAAAATCTGAAAAATTATATAATTAAGGGGAGAAAAGCAGTATGAAATTATTTTTGACTAACTTCAAAAAGTTATGGCAATATGCAAAAAAAGATAAAAGTTTAATTATAAGATCAATTATCTTTAATATAGTATTTATAGCCATAAGAATTTCTGTAATACTAGTAAGTGCAAAGTTAATAATTAAATTAACAGATAATGATATGTTAGGTCTATTAATTACAGGAATTATAGTTTTTGTTATAGAATTATCGCATAATACTATATATTATTTTTTAAATGGATGTTATCAAAAAATATATAAAAATTTATTTAAAGGATTACAGTCTGATTTAAGTGAAGAAATTTTAAAAATAGAAAATGAATGTTTAGATAAAAATAGTTCAGGATTATTTATTCAAAGAATAACAAACGATACAAATAATTTAGCAACATCTTTTAAAGATTTTTTATCTGTATTAGGACAGTTATTATCTGATATAGGAATTTATATAACAATATTTATTTTGAATAAATATGCATTTATATATTTTATTATATGTACAATAATAATATTTTTTATAGCTTTAAAGAAAGAAAAAAAATATTCACAAAAGGAAAAATCTTTTAAAGAAGAAAATGAAAGAACAACAAGTTTTATAAGTGAAATTGTAAGAGGGTCAAAAGACATAAAGATGTTGAATGCATATGCTAGTTTTAACGAAATATTAAATAATAAAGTAGAATCTTTAAATATGAAAAGATATGAATTAGATGGAACAAAACGTATATGGGATTTGATATTTTGGTATTCAATATTTGCATATAGATTTTTATTAATCGTATTAATAATATTATTAGTGCGTAGTGCTCTTGCTACAATAGAGGTAGGTTTGGTATTGTATAATTCTATGTCTAAAGTAACAGATTTTATAAAAAATAGTGGTGAGTTATTTAAAGTAGTAAAAGGATTTAACCTTTCTTGTGAAAGAGTATTTTCTATTATGGACGATACAAAATTTACTAAAGAAAAATTTGGAACTAAGCATTTAACTGAAATTGATGGAAATTTTGAATTTAAAAATGTGAGCTTTTCATATGTAGAAGGGAAAAGCGTTTTAAACAAAATGAGTTTTAAAATAAACTCTAAAGAAACAGTGGCTTTTGTAGGAAAAAGTGGAGTAGGGAAATCAACAATTTTTTCATTATTATGTAAAATGTATAATAATTATGATGGTGAAATAAAAGTTGATGGAATAAATATAAAAGAATTAGATAGGGATTCAATTAGAGGGAATATTACTATCATCAGTCAAAATCCATATATTTTTAATATGAGTATAAGGGATAATTTAAAATTGGTAAAAAAAGATTTAACGGATGAAGAAATGATTAATGTATGCAAAATGGTATATTTAGATGATTTTATCAATTCTTTGCCAGAAAAATATGAAACAATAGTTGGAGAAAGTGGAGTAATGCTATCTGGAGGGCAGAGACAAAGACTTGCTATTGCAAGAGCGTTAATCCAAAAAACAGAAATAATTCTTTTTGATGAAGCAACATCAGCTTTGGATAATGAAACTCAATTTCAAATTCAAAAGGCAATTGATAATTTAAAAAGAGAGTATACAATATTAATTATTGCACATAGACTATCTACTATAAAAAATGCAGATAGAATTTTATTTATAGATAATGGAAAAATTATACAAGAAGGAAAACATGCTGATTTATTGGTGTCTTGTAAAGAATATAAAAAATTATATGATGCAGAACTTATAAAAGCATAAGCATTTTTTAGAATTTTATTTTACAATAAAAATTATTTAAAACTAAAAGTTGGCAGCTTGGATTGGAATATATAATTAAATAATAGGAGTAGTAAAAAATGATAAAATTAAATAAAAGCGGACCAGCAATATTCATGTATAGCATAATAGCAATTACAGCTATAACTTCAATAATTTGTTTTACTTTATATTACGGAAATTTTAATAAAAATGGAATAATTCTATGGATAGGAATAACAGCTTTCATAATAATGTATCACTTTTGGGTAAGAATTATTATGGGAAATGTTTCTAAACTATTTAAAAAACATATTCATTATAAGCAATGGATATTTAAGGAAAAGAAATTCGAAAAAAGATTATACAAATTTTTACGTGTAAAAAAATGGAAAGGGAAAGCTCTAACATATAATCCAGAATCATTTTCTTTAAAAGAGCATTCATTAGATGAAATAGCAAATACTATGGCAAAATCAGAAGTTGATCATTGGATAAATGAAGCAATATCTTTATCAACACTATTATTTGCAATTCCATGGGGAGAATTTTGGATATTTTTAATAACTGCAATTGTTGCGATGATTTTTGATAGTCAATTTATTATTATTCAAAGGTATAACAGACCAAGGATTTTAAAAGTTTTAGGTAGAGAAAGTAAAAAGCTACAAATAGTATAGTAGTACAAGCAGCCATTCACATAAGAAATAGAACAGATAAAATGATAAAGTTTATACAATTTGTAAAGCTGATAATTATTGAAATTTATTTCAGAAAAATATTAGTTGATACATATAAATTTTTATGGTAATATGCTAATAAATACAAGTATATAATTAAAATTTACAAATTTTTATTGTATATTAAATAGAAAAGGGGCGTTTAAAATGAATAATAAAAAAATAAAATTAAATCAAGCTACAAAGGTTACTTCAATAAAAGAAATGCTAAATCTAGCAGTAAAAGAATCAGGCGAAAAAATTGCATTTCAATACAAAGATGAAAATGATAAAGAAAAAATTATTCAGGTTACATATAAAGAATTTGCAAACGATACAGAAGCACTAGGAACAGCTCTTGCAAACATAGGCATGCAAGACAAGCACATAGCTATAATAGGCGAAAATAGCTATAAATGGCTTACTGTATATTTAACAGTTTTACAAAGTACAGGAGTATTTGTTCCAATAGATAAAGAGCTTACAGTAAAAGAGGTTATAAATGTTTTAAAACACAGTGATAGTGAAGTTTTATTCTATTCAGAAAAATATGAAAAATGGATTCCGCAAATTAAAGAAGAGTTACCTAACATAAAATTCTTTATAGGATTAAATAAAACAGAAGATGATGCAAACATATTATCATACAATAAATTAAAGGAAAACGGCAAAAAATTATTAAATCAAGGAAGCAAAATATACACAGATTTACAAGATGATGAAAATAATTTAAAACTTTTGGTATATACATCAGGAACAACAGGTGCACCAAAAGGAGTTATGCTAACAGAACACAATTTAATAAGTGTTGTATATTATGGACTTCAAGTAGCAGATATAAAAACTAAATGTTTATCAGTTTTACCATATCATCACACATATGAAGCAGTTGCAGGAATTCTTGTAGCACTACATAAACGTGCATGTATTTGCATAAATGATAGTTTAAAAAATGTACTTAAAAATTTACAACTATATAAACCAGATTATATATACTTAGTACCAGCATTTACAGAAGTTTTTTACAAAAACATATGGAGTAATGCTCAAAAAACAGGAAAAGATAAAATTTTGAAAAAAATGATACCAATAAGCAATGCCTTAAGAAAAATAGGAATTGACTTAAGAGATAAATTTTTCAAATCAATACATGAGGCTTTTGGTGGAAATTTAAAAGAAATTGTATGTGGAGGAGCTCCAATACGCCCAGAAATAGGAAAATTTTTCAATGATATAGGAATAACTTTATTAAATGGATATGGAATAACAGAATGTTCACCTCTAGTTAGTGTCAACAGATTACAATTCAATGATAGCTCAACAGTAGGCGTAGTTTTACCATGTTGTGAAATAAAATTCGAAAATGTAACACCAGAAGGAGACGGCGAAATTTGTGTAAAAGGCGATATTGTAATGAAAGGATATTACAAAGAACAAGAAAAAACAGACAGAGTCTTAAAAAATGGCTGGTTTAATACAGAAGATTATGGCCATATAAATAAAAAAGGGCAACTTGTAATAAATGGAAGAAAGAAAAATTTAATAGTGCTAGATAATGGAAAAAATGTATATCCAGAGGAAATAGAAAATTATATATTAGGAATTCCTTATGTTCAAGAAGTAGTTGTAAAAGGCAAGAAGAATACCATTGGGCAAGAAGTAGCTCTTATAGCAGAAGTATTTTTAAATCAAGAAAAAATAAGTGAATTAAAGATAAATAATATACAAGAAAAGTTAAAAACAGATATTAACGAAGCTTGTAAAGATTTGCCTACATATAAACGTATTTCTGATATTGAAATTAGGGCACAAGAATTTGAAAAAACTACAACTAATAAAATTAAAAGATAAAGTAATTAAAAAGTTGGATATACAGTTAGTTAATGTTATTGAAAATATAAATCTAGATCCAAAATAAATTTGACATAAATCCAAAAATATGTTACACTAAAAATGCGTTGAAGAGGAAAAGTAGCTTTATTATTTATATCAGTGAGTTGGGTATAGTGTGAACCAATTATAAATATATTGTGAAAGAACACCTCAGAGCAAACTACCGAAAAAAGAAATTTTAGTAGGC
The DNA here is from genome assembly GCA_017625035.1 of Clostridia bacterium. GTDB lineage: Bacteria > Bacillota > Clostridia > TANB77 > CAG-508 > CAG-492. Next base: position 67,521 of record JAGALX010000041.1, on the reverse strand, counting down.
TAGTTCGGAAGCAAACCGTTACCATATTGCTATACTTGTTAGAGTAGAAAAAAGAGATTACTAGACAATAAAATACCCATAATTAATGGTGTATTTGTAATTGTATTTATATATAGTTAGTAATAAATTAAGGTGGCACCGCGGATACCCGTATTCGTCCTTATTGTAGGATGATACGGGTATTTTTGTATGAAAGGAGGCCAGAATTTGAAAACGATAAAGATAAAAATAAAACTAAAAAATAATTTATAAAAATATAACAAACAGAGGTGGTTAATATGTCAGAAGATAATAATAAAAATATCAATAATAAAAAGCAATAAAATGGATTTATAAAATTCGTTTTAAATCTATTTTATAAAAAAATAAAATAGATATATCCTACAAATATCTTAGTTTATTAAAAAAATTAAATTAAGAAAGAAGGAATTAAAATGAAAAAAGAATTAACTTATTTAGAAACAATAAAACAAATTGCAGAAATAAAAAAACATTTCGAAAGTCAAATAGAAACGAGATTAGAACTTACAAAAGTACAGAGCCCTATATTTTTAAAAACATCAACTGGATTACAAGATCAGCTTACTGGGATAGAAAAAGCGGTAAAATTTAAAAAAGGAGAAGAAGATTTTGAAATTGTTCAATCATTAGCAAAATGGAAAAGAGAAGCTCTTGGAAGATATCATTTTCCAATGCATACAGGATTATATACAGATATGAAAGCAATTAGAAAAGATGAAATTGTAGATGATATTCATTCACTATATGTAGAACAATGGGATTGGGAAAAAGTTATAGATAAGAGCGATAGAACAATAGATTATTTAAAAGATACAGTAAGGACAATATATAAAGCCATTAGACAAACATCAATTTTTATGAAACAAAAGTATCATTATTTAACATTAGACTTGCCAAAAACAATAACGTTTATAACAAGTCAAGAGCTTGAAGATTTATATCCTGATAAAAAACCAGAAGAAAGAGAGCAAATAATTACCCAAGAAAAAAAGGCAGTATTTATAATTGGAATTGGAGATGAACTAAAATCTGGAGTTAAACATGATAAAAGAAGTCCTGATTATGATGATTGGGAGTTAGATGGAGATTTATTAATTTATGCCAAACCATTATCTAAAGCCATTGAAATAACTTCTATGGGGATAAGAGTAGATGAAAAATCGTTGATTGAACAATTAGAAAAATCAGATTGTATGGATAGATTAAAAATGCCATATCACCAAAAAATATTAAAAAAACAAATGCCATACACAATAGGCGGAGGTATAGGTTTATCAAGAATATTAATGTTGATATTAGAAAAAGAACATATTGCAGAAGTTCAAGCATCTAGTTGGGAAGAAAAAACTTATATAGAGTTAAAAGACAAAAAAATATTATAATATTGGAGGGATTTGTATGGAAATAAAAGAAGTATATGATTTATATGAAAAATATTTAGATAAAGAAATATGTGCTTTAGGTTGGATAAGAAAGCACAGAAAACAAAAAGAAATTGGATTTATTGAAATTTCAGACGGTACATGTTTAAAAACACTTCAAATAGTGTATGACGAAAAAACAGAAAATTTTAAAGAAATACAAAAAATACATTTTGGGTCATGTATTAAAGTCTTTGGTAGATTAGTAAGAAAATCACAACAAGAGTTTGAGTTTAAAGCAACAAAAATAGAATTGATTGGAGATTGCTTAGAAGACTATCCGATTCAACCCAAAAGACATACAAAAGAATTTTTAAGAGAACAAGCATATTTAAGACCAAGAACTACATTATTTACAGCTGTATTTAGAGTAAGAAGTATAGCGTCTATGGCAATACATGAGTTTTTTCAATCTCGAGGTTTCTTATATCTCCATGCTCCTATTCTTACAGCGAGTGATTGTGAAGGAGCAGGAGAAATGTTTCAGGTAACAACTCAAGATTTAGAAAAAATTGCAGAAACAGGGAATGCTGATTATTCTCAAGACTTTTTTAGAAAGAAAGTAGGATTATCAGTATCTACTCAATTTGAAGCTGAAACTTTTGCACAAGCATTTTCTAAAGTTTATACATTTGGACCAACATTTAGAGCAGATCACTCAAACACACCATATCATATTGCCGAATTTTGGCAAATCGAACCAGAAGTAGCATTTTGCGATTTGGATGGAATTATGGATATTGCAGAAGAATTATTAAAATTCGTTATAAAATATGTATTAAAACATGCTAAAGATGAAATGGAGTATTTAGATAAACAATCTGAAGATGGTTTAATAGAAAAGCTTACTAAAGCAATGCAACAAGAATATAAAAGAGTTACTTATAAAGAATGTATAAAAATACTACAAGAAAGTGGGAAAGATTGGGAATTTAAACCAGAGCATGGAAGCGATATTGCAAAAGAACATGAAAAATACCTTACAGAATATTTTAAATGTCCAATATTTATAACAATGTGGCCTAAAGAATTGAAAAGTTTTTATATGAAGCAAATGGATGATGGAACTGTTGCTGCGGCTGATTTAGAGTTGCCAGGAATAGGAGAAACATTTGGAATGAGTCAAAGGGAAGAAAGTTATGATAAATTACTATCAAGAATGAAAGAATTAGATATGAAAGTTGAAGAATATGATTGGTATTTAAAATTAAGACTATATGGAACGTGCACTAGATCTGGTTTTGGAATAGGTTTTGAAAGATTATTAATGTATATAACTGGAATGAAAAACATTCGAGATGTTATTCCATATCCAAGAACAGAAAGAAATTGTGAATATTAAAAATTTTCAATAAAAAAATTGATAAATAATTTCTTGTTGCTTTTTCTCTGAGAGAAACATATTAAAAGAAAAAAGATTATTACATTGTTCATTTGGATAGAAAGAAACATATTGAAACCTTTTTTGAGTATTTTTGGAATATAAAAAAATTATAAAATAATTGATTTTTTCAATAAAGTAATATATAATGAATATAATAATAAAAGAATAACAAAATTTATTTTATTATTCAAAAGCGGTAAGCCTCTACCATATAAGTGAGGAACTAAAAAAGCGGGGGATACTAAAAATTGTATCTCCTATTATTATTTTAAAGGAGAATTTATGATACCAATTCCCATAGAAGAATGTATTAAAATAGATGTAGAAAGTGAAAAAAATGAAAATTATAAAACTTTATTACATAAACAAATTAACTGGTGTAATAAAAAAGAGAATATTATAATAATTTTAAATAAAGCTAATAAAATTTATGCGAAAAAATCAAATAAAAAATTACCACAGAGGATTATAGATAGATGTTGTGATTTTAGATTATTAGAGCAAAAGTCGAAAAATTATAAAAAAATCAACAAAAAAGTTAATTAGGTATGTTTAATACATTTCCAATTTTATTTATGGAAAATACTACACAAAACAAATAAAATATGTTAAAATATTTAAAGTCAATAAAAGAGTGATTTTAAAGGAGGAATTAACATGTCAGGACATAGCAAATGGCACAACATACAAGCCAGAAAAGGAAAAGCTGATGCAGCAAGAGGAAAAATATTTACAAAATTAGGAAGAGAATTATTAATAGCAGTAAAAGCAGGTGGACCAGATCCTGCAGGTAATTCTAAATTAAAAGATGTTATAGCAAAATGTAAAGCAGCAAACATGCCAAATGACACAATAAACAACGCAATAAAAAAAGCAGCAGGAGCAAATGATGCTACAAACTACGAAGAAATGGTATATGAAGGATACGGCACAAACGGAGTTGCTGTAATAGTAGAAGCAAGCACAGACAACAAAAACAGAACAGCAGCAGATGTACGTCACGTATTTGACAAAGCAGGAGGAAACTTAGGAACATCAGGGTGTGTATCATACTTATTCAATAAAAAAGGTGTAATAGTAATTGACAAGGAAGCTACAAATATGTCAGAAGATGATTTAATGATGACAGCGTTGGAAGCAGGAGCAGAAGATTTCACATCAGAAGAAGAAATATATGAAATAACAACAAACCCAAGCGATTTCTCAGCAGTAAGAGAAAAATTAGAAGAGCAAGGTCTAGAATTCTTAGAAGCAGAAGTAAAAATGGTACCAACAACAACAGTAGAACTAGACGAAAAATCTGCAGAAAAAATGCAAAGATTATTAGATAGCTTAGACGATTTAGATGATGTATTAAACGTATATCATAATTGGGCTGAATAATTTAGTCATAAAATAAAAAAAAGGACATACTATATTAATATAGTATGTCTTTTTTGACGTTTGGGAGAAGGGAAAATGCGTTAGGAAAAGGCGGAGAGAAAAGCGAGGAAAATCAGAAGCGTCCCCTTTTCCCTCGCTTTTTCCTCCATTTATTTGCATTTTAGGAGGCAATATGGAATATATATTAAAATGTTTACCACCACAATTATCCAGAATCATATTAGAGCATAACACACAAAGACTAGAAGAAATAAGAATCAGAGCAGGAAAATCGGTCATCTTAAAATTAGGTCTTGTAGAAATGGTTCTAAAATACATTATAAGCAGTAGCGAAATCATTGGAATACTGCAAAATATTTGCAATAATTCCATATATACATATCAAAATCAAATATGCAATGGTTTTATAACACTTCCAGGGGGAAACAGAGTAGGTATTGCTGGAAACATAGTTATAAAAGATGGACAAGTATCTAATATCAGTCATGTATATTCACTTAATTTCAGAATAGCACACCAAATAAATGGAGCAAGCAATGAACTACTGCGCTATATTTTGGACACAAAAAATAACACTGTATTTAATACATTAATCGTATCTCCACCAGGAGCAGGAAAAACTACAATTATAAGAGACCTTGCAAAAAAAATAAGTGATGGAATAAGTGAAATAAATTTTAGAGGAATAGATGTTTCTATAATAGATGAAAGAGGAGAAATTGCAGCAATGACTAAAGGTATTGCGTACAATGATGTAGGAATAAGAACTGACATATTAGATAATGTACCAAAATCAATAGGAATAAGAATGGCAATTAGATCTATGGCACCAAAAGTAATTATAGCTGACGAAATAGGAAATAAAGATGATGTACAAATAATAAATTATGCAATTTGCTCTGGTGTAAAATGCATTTTTACAGCCCATGGAAGTTCTATGGAAGATTTACTTAAGAATGAAGAAATGCACAAAATAATAAATTTAGAATTATTTAAAAGAATCATATTTTTAGATGAAAAAGAAAAAGGAAAAGTAAAAAATATAATAAATATATAAAATTAAAGTTCTATCTATCAAAAATGTGAATATATATAACATAGGGGAGAAATAGACATGTTAATATTAAAATTCATACTGCTCATAGGAGTATTTGGGACAATCTCTATGATAGGGGTAAAAATTTCCAATAAATATGCAGAAAGGGCAAATAACCTAAAGCAAATAAAAAAAGCACTAAACATATTTGAGGCAAAAATAACATATACATATGAACCAATACCAGATGTATTTTTAGAAATATCGAAGAAAATAAAAGGAGATGTAGGAAAATTATTTTTTGATGCTAGCCGACAAATGCAATTAGATTTTGCTGGAGAAGCATGGGAAAAATGTATTAACAATTCAAATTTAGCATTACTAGAAGATGACAAAGAATCATTAAAATCATTAGGAAAATTGCTTGGAAACACAGATATAGAAGGGCAAATAAGCCAATTAAGATTGGTTAATACTTTTTTAGATAGTCAAATAGAAGAAGCAACAGAATCACGAAATAAAAATGAGAAAATGTATAAAAAATTAGGAATAATAGTGGGATTAGCTGTGGTGATAGTATTAGTATAATTAAAGGGAACGGAGCATTTTTGCAATTTTTTTACATCGAAGATATGCTCATTGAGGTCGTTAAAAATGAGCACTGTACATATTATATAGGTTAGAAAAATTGAAATATAACGAAAAATTGCCAAAACAAGCCAGTTACCTTGCATAATAGAAAGGAGCCTTATATGGATGTAGATTTATTATTTAAAATAGCTGCAATAGGAATATTAGTTGCTGTATTGCATCAAGTTCTTGTAAGAGCAGGAAGAGAAGATCAAGCAATGATGACAACTCTTGCTGGAGTTATTATTGTACTTACTATAGTAATAAAAGAAATAAGTACTTTATTTTCAACAGTAAGGACAATTTTCAATTTATAGTTATTTATATAGCTATATGTATCCAATTATTGTTTAAACTAGCATAAATATAAACAGTAATTTCATATCTAACTTAAAAAATATACATACTTTCTGGGGGATTTAAATGGACATTATAAAATTAATTGGAATAGGTCTTATTGCTCTAGTAATAATTATTATAGTAAAACAGTACAAGCCAGAATTTGCAATATATGTTTCTTTGGCAGCAGGAATATTAATTCTGGGGATGACATTTGATACTATTTCGCAAATTATAAACTTAATACAAAGCTATTCTCAAAAAATATCTATAAACAATAAATTTATAACTGTCTTACTAAAGATAACAGGAATTGCAATTCTAGCAGAATTTGCAACAAGTATATGCAAAGATGCAGGAGAAACTGCAATTGCCAGTAAAATAGATATAGGAAGTAAAGTAATGATAATAGCAGCATCAATACCAATAATATCTAGTTTATTGGAAATAATATTAAAAGTATTACCATAATGAATATAAAAAAATTGTTATAGCGAATGGAGTGTAAATGAAAAAATGTAAAATAATTTTATCAATTATATTAATATATTTTTTATGTTTCCAACTGGTACAAGCAACCGAAATGAACGATATAATGAAAAGTCAAGAAGATTCTATAGGTGTAACAGATTTCATACAAGAATCAAGCAAATATACTGAAAATGTATTTGATGATATAGATTTAAATGAAATACTAACATCAGCAATATCAGGAAATGTAGATAATAAAAAATTACTAAAAAATGTATGGAAAATATTTGGAAGTGAAATACAAAATGCAATTACAATTTTAGGAAGTATAATAATCGTAATAATTATAAACAGTATACTAAATTGCATAACAGAAGGTCTCCAAAATAAAAGCGTATCTAAAATAGCCTATTATGTGCAATATATACTAATCGTAACAATAGTGCTAACAAACTTTTCTAGTGTAATAAATTCAATAAAAGAATCAATAAATAATATGACAGACTTTACCAATATGCTTATACCAATAATGATGACTTTAATTATAACAACAGGAAGTGTAACAACAGCTACATTGATACAGCCAATACTAGTTTTTATGATATCTCTAATAGGTAATTTTATAAATAATATAGCAATACCAATAGTACTAGTATCAACTGCATTAGGGATAATATCAAAAATTTCAAATAAAGTTCAAATAGATAGATTATCTAAAAGGCTGAAATCAAGTACTATATGGATAATTGGAATAATATTAACTTTATTTGTAACTTTATTATCTGTTGATGGAACATTAAGTAGTAGTGTAGATGCAGTAACTTCAAAAACTACAAAAGCAGCAGTATCAAACTTAATTCCAGTGGTAGGAAAAATACTAGGAGATGCAGTAGATTCTGTAATAGGATGTAGTAGTATTTTAAAAAATGCAGTAGGAATAGTTGGTGTAATAATAATAATAGCAATTTCAATAACACCAATAATAAAACTTCTAATTTTAATGGGAATTTATTACATAGGATCTGCAATTTGTGAACCAATTGCTGATGAAAAAGTTGTAAAATTGTTAGATCAGATGGGCGATACATTTAAAATGTTATTAGCATTTATGTGCAGTATGTCTGTGATGATAATAATTGGGACAACTTTGATATTAAAAATATCAAATAATGTGAGTATAACATAACTTGTGGGAAAAGGGGACGGTTCTAATTTCCCATATTTGGGAAATTGGGACAGTTTTTCCAGAAAAGAGGTATTTTCATATGATAGATTGGTTTAGATCCTGGTCCAAAGGTATAGTAATGGCTGTAATAATAGTCACAATAATAGAAATGCTTCTACCAGATAACACATCAAAAAAATATATAAAAATAATAATAGGAATATTTATTGTATACACAATAATATCGCCTGTAATAAATCAATTTTCAGGTGAAGATATAAGTGAATATATTGAAATAAGTGAATTTGTAGAAACAAGTAGCAATATAGTTAAAAGTAATGAAATTTCTCAAACCACTACATCATCAATAAAAAAAATATATATACAAAACTTAGAAAATGATTTAAAAACAAAACTAAAAGCCAAAGGTTATGTAGCAGGAAGTATTTCTATAATCATATCAAATGATGAATCATATAATATAGAAAAAATAGATATAAAAATAGATGAAAAAATAGCTGCTGCACAAGAGCAAAAGCAAACACGTACAATAGTAGATAATATAAAATCTGTAAAAGTAAAAATAGAAAATAATGAATCTCAAGATAATGTAATAATAAATGAAAATGATAAAAATGAAATTAAAGAATATATAAAAACTACATATGAAGTGGATATAAGCAAAATTAATGTTTCTTAATAAAATTAAAAGCATTAATATAAATTCGATAAAAACAGCTAACTTACAGATATGGAGGTGATGAAAATTAAATGTTTAAAGATAAAATAGGAAACTTGAAAAATTCTTTAATAAAAAGTGAAAAAAAGGATAATAAAAAAAATATTGAAAATTTAGTTGTACTTGCAATACTTTTAATAATAACAATTATTGCAATAAATTACATATGGAAAGGAGATAATAAGAAAAATCAGTCTAGCAGTAATAAAATACTAGCACAGACTAATATAATAGAAGAAAGAGCTATAGAAGATACAAGTAATGATTTAGAGCAAAAATTAAAAAAAATATTATCAAATATTAATGGTGTAGGAGAAGTAGAAGTATTAATAACATATTCTCAAACAAGTGTTATAAATCCAATATATAATGAAGATTTAGGAGAAAGTGTTACAGAAGAAGAAGATACTAATGGTGGGAAAAGAACAATAAGTACTACAAATAGCAAAAAAGAAGTTGTATATTCTGATAATACAATAATTACACAAAGTGTAACAAGCCCACAAATACAGGGAGCTGTAATAATAGCAAAAGGAGCAGGTGATGTAAATGTAAAATCTAATATAATACAAGCTGTAGAAGCAGCAACAGGACTGTCTACATACAAAATTCAAGTTTTTGAAATGAATTAAAATTGGGATAGGAAACAAGAAAGGAGCGAGTGATTATACGTATCATGTATATATCATGTAAAAAGGGTATGATGAAAGCTTTAAAAAGAAATCAGATTGTAATATTTGCAATTGCATTGATGTTAATAACTGCAGGGTATTTAAATTATACTATGCAATCAGAAGAAACTGCGCAAACTTCCGGAATGGTTGAAAATGAAGAAATAGCAGGAATTGGAGATGCGAAATTAGTAAGTAGCAATAATGTTTGGGCTGAAAATTTAGTGAGTAATAATTCTGTTAACAATATGGTTAGCAGTGTAGCTGAAAATGCTACAAGTAACAATATAGTAACAAATAGTGCGAGTTCACCGAATGATGAAAATTCAAATAATGTAGAAGAAACTTCAGCACAAGTTAGTGCAGATTTAGATAAATATTTTGCTGAATCTAAATTAGAAAGAGAAAAAATGTATTCTGAAATGTTAGAATCATATCAAACAATACTAGCAAGTAGCAATATTTCTGCAGAACAAAAAAGTTCGTCTCAAGCTGAAATAAGTAATATAAATAGTCAAAAAAATGCAATTATGATTGCTGAAAATTTAATTAAAAATAAGGGCTTTGAAGATGTTGTAATTTTTGCGAATAATGGAAGTATAAGTGTTGTTGTTAGAGCTGAAAAATTAGAGGAAGCAGAAATTGCACAAATTCAAAGTATAATTCAAAGAGAGCTTGGGGTTAATGTTGAAAATATTCATATAAGTAATAAATAAAGGAGAAAAAATGTTTATTAATACAATAACTGTAATAATAATTGTTTTATTAATTTTTACAAATGGACTTACAGATGCCCCAAATGCTATAGCCACATTAGTTGGTTCAAAATCAATGAAATTCAGAAAGGCTGCAATAATTAGTGCAATATTTAATCTTATAGGAATAATAGTAATGAGCTTAGTAAATATTTCAGTAGCAGATTGTATAAGTTCAATGGTTAATATAACTGCTGGAAAAGAAGGATTAATAAGCTTAATTGCTGGAATGTCATCTGTAATAATATTTGCACTAATTGCAATGCAGTTTGGAATTCCAACAAGTGAAACACATGGATTAGTAGCACGGATTAACAGGAAGTGCAATTGCAATATATGGAATATCAGCAGTTAATTCAGATGAATGGATAAATGTTGGAATTGGTTTATTATGGTCAATTTTTGGAACTTTTATATTGGCATATGTAATAACAAAATTACTAAAGAAATTTTTGGCAAAAGTACAAAACAAAATTATTTCAAAATTTCAAGTTGCCGGAATGTGTGCAATGTCATTTATGCATGGAGCACAGGATGGTCAAAAATTTATAGGAATATTAATAATTTATAATTACATTTTAAAAGGTCTATCAGTACCAGAAAACATAATACCTATGGAACATATTCATATAATATTATTTACTGCAGTTGTTATGTTTATTGGTGTATCTATAGGTGGTCAAAAAATTGTAGAAAATATAGGAAACAATATGACAAATTTAAATAACAAACAAGCACTATGTAGTGATATAGCTACATCTGCTACATTGTTAATAGCAAGTTTAAATGGAATTCCAGTAAGTACAACTCATGTAAAAACAGTTTCGATAATAGGTGTTGGAAAAAGTGAAAAAAATTCTGTAAGTAAAAAATCAGTTATTCAGATAATAGAAACTTGGGCATTAACATTTCCTGTTTGTCTTATATTATCATTTGCTATAGCAAAGTTTTTAATAAATTTTATTGCAGTTTAGAAACTAAAATTTGATGAATTTAAAAGTAAATTTAGTTTGAAAATCTTTATGAAATTATAAATTATTGTTGTAATTAATATAAAGATAATGATATAATACGAAACAGTAAAATTTATACATAGGAAGGAAAATGGTAAAATTATATGAAAAACGCAATCAAATGGATTTTTATAGCAATATGTGTCGTAATATTAGCAATAGACTTTATCGGATTTTGGAAATACAAACTAAAAGGATCAACAAACGAAACACCAACAAGCACACAACCAGTACAAGATGCAGCACCAGAAATTAGTTACGAAGAATTAACAAGTGAAAATTTTGAAAATGGTGAAAAAATATTTATAACAAATATAAAGCTAAACGAAAATGAAGAAAATAAATATATAGTAAAAGGTCGTATATACGAAGAATATGAAATTACCAAAGAAGAATATAACAATATAAAATCAGGAGAAAGTACAATCGAAATTTTTGGCACAGAGTATAGCAAAGACAAAATACAATCAAACAACTTAAAACTAAAAACTTCAAATGAAGAAGCAGAAAATTTTTATATAAAGTATGATTCAAAAACAAAAAAATATCTATTAAAACAAAGTTCAACAAATTATACAGTATATAAAGAAACCGAAAAATATGTACAAACAACTGTTGATGGTGATTTAGATTTTATAATACAAAAAAACGGAAAAAAGAATCAATCAACTATTGAAGAACAAGCAGAATCTTACGAAAATATAGAAATCCCAACAGGTGTCATAACAACAAATTTAAGTGAATTAACATTTAATAAAAAAGGTATATGCACAAAAATAACAAAAGAAGAATAGAATTTATAAAAATACAGAATCTAGTAAAAGTTATATAAAAAGTGTAGTAATTTAGTGTTACTACATTTTTTTGAATAAAAGAGCTTTTTATAGCACAAATTAAACTTAAATTCATATAACACAAATCAAATTATTATAAACAAAATACTATAAAGGTTTATAGGTAAAACCTTACAAAAACCTAAATAAATCTTGTAAGGAGAATAATTTTGATAAATTTTTTTATTGGATTTATAATAGGTGCAAATGTATCTTTAATTTTGTATTCAATTATATTAAATAATCGAGAGAATCGAGAAAAAAATACAATGTAAAATATTAGAAATTAAAAATCGAATTTGAAAAAATAATTTTTCAAATTCGATTTTTATATTGAAATATAATTTTTTTTATACTATTATAAAAAACAATTATAAATTATTAATTAACAAAATTTAAAAGGAGGAAAAATGATGAAAATTAAAAAAATTATTTTTGTAATATTAATTAGTTTTATAATGCTTACATTAAAAAACTTTACAAATGCATTTACTATTACAATGAATGATGTATCTGCAAAGAAAGGAGAAGAATTTAGTGTAAATGTATCTTTAGATGAATATATAAGTATAGCAAATGGTTATATACAGTACGATTCATCAAAAGTAGAATTTGTGAAATCTAGTCAACAATATTTAGAAACAGCAGTTACAGAAGAAGGGACTGTTGCATGGGTATATTTAAATGAAGAAAATTTATTTGTATCAGAAGAAGTTAATGAAAACTCAGAAAAATTTGGAACAAAAAATTTAGAATTTACATTTAAAATAAAAGAAAATGGAGCTTCACAAATAAAATTTGAAGATTTTGCATTTGTAGGAGTAGATGGAGCTGAATATGATACGAATAATACACAAGGAAATACAACAATTAATGTAAATAATAAAAAAAATAATAAAGTTATTTTAATAGGATTTATTGCAATAGTTCTTGTCGCTATTATAATATTAAAAAACAAAAAGTAAAAATATAAAAAAATAATATTACAATAATATTACAAGCATATTACATTTACATTACATTTGTCTATTAATATTGAAAAAGGTCATAATTAGATATAAAATTAATGTATATAATATGCAGATAGTGTAAAGTATTAAAAAATGCAAAAAACACTATCAAATATACACATAGGAGGAAAAAATGAAAAACAAAGGAGGAAAAGTATGAAAAAAACAGGTAAGATAATATGTATTATACTGGTTGCCATATTAATTGTTGTAATGATAATAAGTAATAATACAAATGGAGCTACTGCCCAGTTATCTGCTACACAAACATCAGTCGAGTCAGGAAATACATTCGATGTGACTTTTAAGTTAAATGATGCGCAAGCTTCAATAATGACTTTTTATGTAAATTACGACAAAGAAAAATTCGAATATGTATCATGTTTAACAAGCAATCAGTATTTAGTTTCAAATAAATACCAAGATGGAACTATAGCTGTATTTTATAATAGCATGGACTTTACAACTGGAACTGATAATTCTGCAATAGATAGTGTTGCGTTTAGATTTAAAGCAAAAAATGCTGGAAAAGGAACTATCGAAATAGAAAACAACAATGATTTTGGAATTGTATTAGCAGATAAGAACAATACAAACTTATCATACAGTAGTATAGAATCGGGTTCAAAGTTATCAGCTAATATAGAGGTAACAGAAAAACAAGTAGAAGAAAAACCAGATCCAGAGTTAAGCGAAAGTGAAATTTCGTTAAAAATAGGAGAAACAAAAGATATTAGTATAACAAATGGTGTAGAGGTAACATGGAGTTCAGATAATACATCAGTAGCAACAGTAGAAAATGGAAAAATAACAGCCATAGCAGAAGGAACAGCAATTATTACTGCAACAGGTAATGAAAAAACAGCAACAGTTAAAGTAACAGTAAAAAATAACATACAAGAAGAAGCACCAGCTCCAATTTTAAGTGAAAGCGAAATACCACTAAAAATAGGAGAAACAAAAGATATTAGTGTAACAAATGGTGTAGAGGTAACATGGAGTTCAGATAATACATCAGTAGCAACAGTAGAAAATGGAAAAATAACAGCTATAGCAGAAGGAACAGCAAATATTATTGCGACAGGTAATGAAAAAACAGCAACAGCAAAAGTAACAGTAACAAATAATGATATAATAGAAGAAATAATATCACCAAAATTAAGCGAAAATGAAGTCAAATTAAATATTGGTCAATCACAACAAATTACAGTAACAAATGGTGTAGAAGTAACATGGAGTTCAGATAATACATCAGTAGCAACGGTAGAAAATGGAAAAATAACAGCCATAGCAGAAGGAATAGCAACTATTACTGCAAAAGATGCAAATGGAAATTTAGCAACAGTTTCAGTTACGGTAAGTAAGTTGGCATCAAATGATGGAATTGATGATGGAAACAATAATAATGGAAATGCAGGTTCAAATAATACAGGAAATGCAACTGGTAATACTGGTTCAAATGCAAACAAACAAAATTCTATAAATACAAACATTACTCAATCAAATGGTGCACAATCAAACACTGGAAATTCAAGTTCATCAGCAAATGAAGCTACACCTCAAGCAGGAGAAAACACTGCCGATACATTAATAATATTAGCAATAATAACTTTAATTGTAGCATCTGTAATTTTCAGAAAGAAAAGTAGAATACGATAGTTAAAAAGTCAAATATAATAACAAGTAAAACTGTAAATAAAATAATATTTTTATAAAACAAAATTGAAGTTATATTTTGATTTAAAGATACGTAAGGAGGAAAAAATATGAAAATAAAAAAATCGATATTAATATTTGCGATTATTATAATAGCAATATTAACAATGACAAAATCAGAAGCACTAACTATTTCTACAACAGAAACACCAACAACAGTAACAGCAGGGCAAAATTTTCAAATTAAAATGAAATTTGATAAAAATTTAATAGTAGCAAATGGCTATATAGACTATGATTCAGATTTAATAAGTATTGAAGATTCAAGTGCTGATTTAGCAGTAGCTGGAAAATATACAAAAGGTACTGCATCTTGGATTTATGAAAAAAATGGAGATACAGTTGGAATAAACGAAATAGTAATAAATGCAACTGCAAAAAATGTTACTAAAGAAACTGTTGCTAAAATAGTAATTGCAGATACAGCGACAGTACAAGCTGATGGTACAGAAGAAACCCTTGAAAACATACCATTAAATATAACAATAAACCCAAGTAATGAGTTAAAATTAAATAAAACAGAAGTTACATTAACAGAAGGTGAATCAGAAACATTAACAGTAACAGGAAATGGAACTATAACATGGAAATCAAGCAATGAAAATATAGTAGCAGTAGATAACAATGGAAAAATAACAGCAAAATCAGCAGGAACAGCTACAATAACAGTAACAGATGAATTAGGAAAAACAGCTCAAGTAAAAGTAACTGTAACTAAAAAAGCAGTAACAACACAAAATAGTAGTTCAGCAGCAGATAAAGATCATGCTAAGGCCGGTGAAAATAAGTTCTTATTAATAATAGCATTAGCAATGGCAATTGCATCTGTAATAGTAAGCTTAAAATATAAAAAATTCAATAAATTATTTGTAATGTTACCAATATTAATAACAGTATCAGTAGCAACGCATGCATCAAATGCTTCAACAATTACAGTAAATCATAAAATAGACTATGCAAATGACAGAATAGATGCAGGAATTTTTGATGATTTAATAAAAGATAAACTTATAATAGCAGTAAGTCCAAGAAGTGAATTTTACAGAGAAAAAGATACAAATAGAGATAAATTAATGTTTAATGATTTAGAAAAACTATTTTCAGATAATTCGATAGAAATATCAAAAATTAATGGTGAAGATAAAAGTGATATACAATTAAAAACAGGAGATATATTAAAAGATTCGAACAATGAAGAATATACAATTGTATTATTTGGAGATGTTAATGGTAATGGAACAATATGTGAGGCTTCAGATGTATTAAGAATTAAACAGTTTTTATTAAAGAATGAAGAAATAGAAACAAAACCATTAACAGAAGAACAAAGATTAGCTGCAAATATAAAATATCAAACTGATGATAATGGAAATCCTCTTTTAGGACGAGATGGTTTACCAGCAATAAATGCATTTGATATAGCAAGAATGAAATATAAGGTATTAGGGCTTGATGGACGTATTATTGATAAAGAAACAGGTGAAAAAGCAGAAGATTACTTAAATGGAACATTAATTTATGAAAGTATATATGCAAATCAAGATAATTTTTCATTATCAACAGATGAAGGAAAAACATGGAAAAATTATGCAACATTAGCAGAAACAGTTGAAGCAGCAGGAACAAATGCATCAACAATAAAAGTAAGAAAAAATGCAGTTGTTGAGGAAAATGCAACTATAAAAAACAACCAAAATATAACATTTAATTTAAATGGGAAAGCAGTAGCTTTATATAATAGCACTTTAACAAATAATGGAACATTAACAATATCAGGAACATCAGGAACATTAATAGGTTATGGTGCAAATACAATTGAAAATACAGGAAAATTAGTTAAAAATACTAACACAACAATATCAAATAAATCAACTACAGATTATTATGTAATAAATAATAGTGGAACTTTTGAAATGAGTGCAGGAACATTAGAGTCAAGTTATAGGGGAATAAATAATGATGGTACAGGAAATGTAACAATATCAGGAGGAACAATAAGCACAACAAATTATGCTATGCGTAATAATAGTAGTTTAAATACAGAAACAACACCTGCAATAAAAATAACAGGAGATACAACAATAAAAACAACAGAGCGTGGGGCAATAATAAATGCAATAACATCAACTGGATTAGTATATATAGAAAATGGTGATATAAATTGCCAAAGTACAGAATCATATCCAACAATATTGAATGTTACTACAGAGGAAAATCCAGGAAAAATTCTTATAACAGGTGGAACTATTAAAAACGCAGGAAAGAATGCTGTTATATACAATTCTGCTCTTGAAGAGAAAGATATAGGAACTGGAATAATAGAAGTAAGAGGTGGAACTATAACATCGTCTACGGCAAAAATAATTTACAATTCAGATAAAGGAATAGTAAATGTAAGTGGAGGAAATATTGAATATACAGGCGAAAAAATAGCAGGAGAATCAAAAGGATCAATAATTGATAATAGCCAAGGAGAAGGATTGGTAAATATTTCAGGGGGAACAATAGTTTCTGAAAAAACTATTAGTATAATCAGTAATGGAACTGTTAATATATCAGGAGGAACAATAACAACTGCTGGTGAAGATACTAAAGCGGTTAGATGTGTTACTTTAGACTTTAGCGGTGGAATACTTTATGCAAAACAAGAAAGTTTAATATCTGCTGATACAACTACATGCAAAGAGGGTTATAAAATAGTATATTCAACAGAAACAAAAGAAAGTATCACATGGCATTGTGCTAAACTAGAAAAAGAATAAATTAATGTTTAAAGCCAAAAAGAAAAGAGACAAAATCTCTTTTCTTTTTAGCTCTTGACAATAAAGTACATAAATGCTAAAATGAAACTCAGTTTCAAATTAAAGCAAAGGAATTTGTCATGAAAAAAATATTAAAATATAAAACAACACAAAGAGAAAATTTATTAAATTATTTAAAACAAAATAAAAAAGAGCACATAACAGCAGAACAAATAATTAAACATTTTAAAAGTATTGGAAATCCAATAGGAAAATCAACTGTATACAGATACTTAGATAGTTTAGTTTGCGAAAATATAATAAGAAAATACATAAACCAAGAGCGAGGCAGTGCATGTTTTCAATACATAGAAAATAACGAAACTTGCACTAATCATTATCACATGAAGTGTACAAAATGCGGAGACCTTATACATTTAAATTGTGAAGAAATATCAGAACTACAAAATCATATTTTTAAAGAGCATGGTTTTGAATTAGATATATGTAAAACTGTACTATACGGAACGTGCAGCAAATGTTTAAAGAAAGGAGATTTTGTATAATTTCAAACATTATACAATAACAGAAAATGAAAAAAGGAATAATATTTTTAATTACAATAATTGTTATTTTTTCCTTAATTATTCTAGGAATAAGCAATATAAAACCAAAAGAAGCTAATAACGAAAAAATAAAAATAGTTGCAACATTATTTCCACAATATG
Organism: Clostridia bacterium; assembly: GCA_017625035.1. GTDB lineage: Bacteria > Bacillota > Clostridia > TANB77 > CAG-508 > CAG-492. Next base: position 49,465 of record JAGALX010000041.1, on the reverse strand, counting down.
ATTTTGCCAAACAAATCGGAGGAGATAAAGTAGATGTAACACTACTATTAACACCAGGAACAGAAACACATACATATGAGCCAACACCACAAGACATAATAAATGTAAACAAATCCGACTTATTCATATACACAGGAGCATATATGGAGCCATGGTCTGATAAAATAGCATCAGGCATAGATTCAAATACTATAATACTAGACTGTTCAAAAAACATAAACTTAATATCTTTAGAACAGCACTCCGAAGAGCATGATAACCATGAAAAACATGATGATGAACAAAATGACAATCATGAAAAAATCGAATCAGAATCGCACAATCATGAATATGACCCACATATATGGCTAAATCCTGAAAACGCCATAGGAATGGTAAACAATATAACAGATGAGCTATGTAATATTGACCCACAAAATTCTGCATACTATAAAGCAAATGCAAAAAATTACATAGAGCAAATAAATTTATTAGACGCAGACATACAAAACACAATTAAACAATCTGAAAAAAACAAAATAGCTTTTGGTGGTACATTTGCATACATGTATTTTGTAAAAAAATACAATTTAGAATATGTAAGTGCATACCAATCTTGTGGCGAAGATACAGAGCCTAGTGCTGCAAATGTAAAAAAAGTTATAGATTATATGAAACAAAATGATATACCTGTAATTTTTTACCAAGAGCAATCATCAGGAAAAATTGCAGACACAATTGCATCCGAAACAGGAGCAATTAAACTAGTGCTTCACACAGTTCATAATGCATCACAAGAAGAAATTGATAGAGGCGAAACCTACATAAGTTTAATGAGAAAAAATTTAGAAAACTTAAAAATAGCTTTAAGCTAAGGCGGAGGCTTAAGGACGGATGGGAAATCAGAACCGTCCCCTTTTCCCGCTCTTTTCCTTCGTCCTCAAACTACAAAAATCTAAATAAAAGGAGATTTATATTAATGAATATACTAGAAATAAAAAATTTAACAGCTTCTTATGATGGACATGAAGCTATAAAAGATATTAATATACAAGTAAAAAAAGGCGACTATATTTGTTTAGTAGGAGAAAATGGATCTGGAAAAAGTACCTTAATAAAAACAATGGTAGGACTTCACAAAAAAGATTCAGGTGAAATAATAAAAAATATTTCAGATGATAAAATTTCATATTTAGCTCAAAATAATATGAAAGACTTAGATTTTCCTGCAACTGCGAAAGAAATTATAATGACTGGTGTACAAAGACATAAAAAATTACCTTTTTATACAAAAACAGATTGGGAACTATTTGATAACGTTTGCAACATGCTTGAAATAAAAGAAATAGTAAATAGCCAAATTGGAAATTTATCAGGGGGGCAACGCCAAAGAGTAATGCTTGCAAGAGCCATTATAAGAGAGCCAGAGCTAATAATTTTGGACGAGCCATGCAGTGGTTTAGATGTTAATATTACAAAAGAGCTATACAGCATTTTAGGGAAATTGCATAAAGAAAATAATATGACAATAATAATGGTAACACATGATTTAGAAGAAATTAAATCAATGGATGTAAGAGTTGTATGTATGGCCACAAAAATCAAATTTGATGGTAAAATTGAGGATTGGAAAGGATTATAATTATATTGCTAAATTTAATTTTAAAAACATATCCAATAAAATTATATTATCAATAATATAGGGGGAAATAATAGTAAAATGAATACAATAATAGAATTATTAAATTATCCATTTATGCAAAGAGCTATAATTTGCGGTATAACAATATCATTTTGTGCAGCATTAATAGGTGTAATATTAGTATTAAAAAATTATTCAATGATAGGACATGGTTTAGGAGAAGTAGGGTTTGCAGCTTTATCACTAGCATTAGTTTTTAATTTACCAGAAATGTATGTGGCAATTCCAATAGTAATTGTAGCATCATTTATAATATTGTTAATAAGTCAAAAAAAAGGATCTTCAGGTGATGTAACAATAGCACTTGTATCAACAGCAGCTCTCGCATTTGGCGTAATAATAACATCATTATCAAAAGGTTTTAATATAGATGTATATAATTACATGTTTGGAAGTATTTTATCTATGACAACAGGAGATGTTATAGTAAGTATTGTATTATCAATTATTTTAGTAATAATATATGTATTTTTCTATAACAGATTATTTATGATAACATATGATGAAAAATATGCGAAGGTTTGCGGAATCAGTGTAACTTTTTATCAATTTTTAATATCATTAATAACAGCAATAGTTGTAGTACTAGGAATGAGAATGATGGGTACTTTATTAATATCAAGTTTAATTGTTTTTCCAGCTATAATTGCCAGAAAATTAACAAATAGTTTTAAAAGTATGGTAATACTTTCTGTGTTAATTTCTGTAATATGTTTTATATTTGGAATATTAGTTTCATTCTTTTTAAATTTACCAACAGGTGCATGTATAGTTGCTGTATATATTGTGGCTTTGATTATTGCTAATGTATTTAAGAGGATAAATATTTAAATAAAAATAATAGCATGTAAAAATAAATTTTACATGCTATTATCCTATAAAGCTAATATTAATCTTCGGTTAAAACTAATATATCTAAACCAAAAATCTAATATATATTACTATATAAATAAATTTCATTGCCAAACATATTAATCATTCACTAGAATGCAAATGCACATATAATAATTATATTCATCCTTTGAAAGTTAGGACTAAAAATAATCATTATTTTGTACAAGAACACTCATAACTTTGAAAAAATATATACCAATAAAATTAATACACATATTCCTCGCATCGCCGACTAGTTATAACCTATTTTTAATAAGCCATAAATAATCTTTGCTCGAATATTAAAAATCTGAAATATTCAAACTAATAATACTCTTAGTCCAACTAATATTAACCTTACAATAGATATTATAAACAGAAAGAAAAAAATTATACAAAAATCAAAAAAATTTTTTTCAATAAAATATAAGCTCGGGAATGCTTGATTATAATTGAGCCATCAAGTAAAAGTTAAAAGCAATTCTATGAAGAAAAAGCAATTTGTACGAAATTATAACCTGGTTTATTCATTCCACAAAAAGTATTGACTTTAAAGTCCTTTTATGAAATAATGTCTACACTGTAAAAAAATATATAGAATAGGAGAGGAATAACAATTGAAAAAAGTAAAAGATTTTATAATGAATTTCATTAACGGATTTTGCATGGCACTAGCAGACAGCGTGCCAGGTGTATCAGGAGGAACAATAGCATTTTTATTAGGATTTTACGATAAATTTATAGGTTCACTTGATGATTTATTCAGAGGAAATATGGAAAAGAAAAAAGAAGCACTTAAATTTTTAATTAAACTTGGTTGCGGATGGGTAGTTGGATTTTTAATAGCAGCAAGTGTTTTAGCTAATTTCTTTAACACTAAAATATATACAATGAGTTCATTATTTTTAGGTTTCATACTATTTGCGATACCAGTAGTTATAAGAGAAGAAAAAAACACTATAAAAGGAAAATATAAACATTTAATATTTTTGCTACTAGGAATTGCAGTAGTTGTAGGAATTTCACTTTTAACTTCTACAGGTGGAATGAATGTAGATATCAATAATTTTAACATAGGAACAATAATATATGTATTTATTGCAGCAATGATAGCAATATCAGCAATGATATTACCAGGAATATCAGGGTCAACATTATTACTAATATTTGGACTATACATACCAATAATGACTAGAGCAAAAGCATTAATATCATTTGATTTTTCAGTTCTACCAATACTAATAGTATTTGGATTAGGTATGGTTGCAGGAATATTAACATTTACAAAATTAATTCGTAAATGCCTAGAAAAATATCGTTCACAAACAGTTTTTGCTATACTAGGAATGATGATTGGATCTATGTATTCTATTGTCATGGGGCCAACAACATTAGATGTTCCACAAGCTGCTATGACATTTTCAACATTTAATATAATAGCATTCGTAATCGGAGGCGTTATAATATGTGGATTAGAGTTATTAAAAAGATATTTCGAAAAAACAAAATAAAAAAAATTGTTGACAAACGACTTTTACAATGTTAAGATAAGTGTCGTGAATTTAGAGGGATACCTGTAACCATTCCGAACACAGTAGTCAAACTCTACTTTTTCAGTATTTATATGATTTTATGTATCATTTTTAAGTATTGCAAAATTAGATTGGTCTATATTAAATATTACGAAACAAACAAAATCATATAGATACCAAGTATTAAATAAAATACTTGGTATTTTTGCGTCTCAAAATATAATAAATATTTAAGAAGGAAAATTTATTGCAATAAGACTAATGGAGATTGGTCAATTTATTAGTAAAGGAGGAATTAAAGAAAAAAATTTAAAAGTAAATATTGGGAGGTAAATTAATAATGGAAGAGGAAGTTTTTTCACAAGAAAAACAAAAACTTAAAGAAATAGTTAAAAAGATAAACGAAGAAGAAAACGAACTTGAAAATTCACTAAGTAGTAGTGATATGAATTATGATTTAGAAAACATTGCAAAAGCAAATATCTTACAATCTCAAATAAAAAAATTAGATGATATAAAAAAGATAAAAGATAAACCTTATTTTGCAAGAATGGATTTTAAAGAAAATTCTAAAGATCTAGAAAAACTGTACATAGGAAAAATTTCTTTATTAGATAACAAAACCGCATATCCAATAATAGTAGATTGGAGGGCTCCAATATCAAATTTGTATTATGAAGGTAAAATTGGAAAAGCATCATATGAATGTTTAGGAGAGCAAATTGAAGGAGAAATTATTCTAAAAAGGCAATATATTATAGAAAATCAAGAACTACTAAAATATGTAGATATAAATGTTACAGGTAATGACGAATTATTACAAAGTGCTTTAGAAGAAAAGGCAGATGATAGATTAAAAAATATTGTTGCTACAATTCAAGATGAGCAAAATAAAATTATAAGAGCAGATATAAATTCTCCACTAATTGTGCAAGGAGTTGCAGGAAGTGGAAAAACAACAATAGCTCTTCATAGAATAGCATATTTAATTTACAACTACGAAAAAGAATTTAAACCAGAAGAATTTATGATAATAGCACCAACAAGATTCTTTTTAAATTATATATCAAACATTCTTCCAGATTTAGGTGTAAATGATGTAAAACAATACACATTCGAAGATTTTGCTTATGATATTATAGGTAAAAAATTAAAAATATCAGATAATAACGAAAAATTAGTTATTATAGTCAATAAAGAGTTTGATCAAATAAATAAAGGTAAAGTTGATGTAATGATAAAAGAAGCAAAATTCAAATCATCAATAACCTTTAAAAAAATATTAGATGAATATTTAAGTGTAGTAGAAAATAATTACATACCAAAAAATGATTTTTGTTTTATGGATTATACAATAATGAAATATAATGACATAGATTATTTGTTTAAAAACACTTATAAAATGTACAATTATACAACAAGAATTAATGAAATTGAAAAGAATTTAGTTTCAGCATTAAAAAAGAAAGCTCCACAAATAATAGAAAAAATAAAAGCCGAGAGAAGCGCGAAAATAGCAGACCTAGTCGGAGAAGAGAGAGTTAAAGTATATGATGAATATGATAAAACAATTAAGCTATTAGAAAAAGGTAGCAAAAAAATTGTAGCGACATATTTAGGACAAATTCCGAAAATGGACCCAGTAAAATATTATAAAGATTTTATAGATAACTACTTAACAAATTCAAATGAAGTACTTACATATTTAAAACAAAACACCTTAAATAATTTAAGTAAAAACGAAATTTCATTTGAAGATTTAGCACCACTTATGTATATCCAAATAAAAATATTTGGAATAAAAGAAAAATGTAGAATAAAACATGTTGTAATAGATGAAGCTCAAGATTATGGAGAATTTCAATTTGATGTACTAAAAACCATATTAAATAGTAATTCAATGACAATACTAGGAGATATAGCACAAGGAGTTCACTATTATAGAGGAATAGAAAACTGGAAACGATTTATAGATGTAGAATTTAAAGATGTAAAAACAACATATACTACTTTGCAAAAAACTTACAGAACAACAAAAGAAATAATGGATGTTGCAAATTCTGTAATAAATAAATTACCAGATTATGAAAAGGAATATATAGTTTTAGGAGAGCCAGTAATTGATAGAAAAAATTCAATCAATATGCAAAAATGCGAGAATATAGAAAATCTTTTAAATAATATTAATAGTAGAATAGAACATTATTTAGAAAAAGGATATAAATCAATTGCAATAATTGGAAAAGACATGAATGAATGTGAAACAATAGAAAAGAAATTTTCTAAAATTAGAAAAGATGTAAAATTAATAAAAGGAAAAGATTCTGAATATAATTCTGGTATTTCAATAGTACCATCATATTTAGCAAAAGGATTAGAATTCGACTGTGTTATTATTTCAGATGCAAGTAATAGCAAATATACAGATAGTAGTTTAGACATAAAATTATTATATGTAACTATAACAAGAGCAATGAGTAAATTAGATATTTTTTATACAGGGGAACTAACCAGATTATTAAAATAATGGGAAAAGAAAAAAGGGAAAAGGGGACGGTTTTAATTTCCCATTTTTGGGAAATTGGGACAGAGCTTGAATTTATTGTTATAAAAGTCAATACCCAAATTACCAAAAAAGGAAAAATCGCACATTGGGGGGCGTCCCCAATGTGCAACGTCCCCCAATGTGCGTTCACAACGTGCGCCATGTGTGCGATTCCAGCGTAAAAACAAATATAAAAGGAGGAAAATTTTATGGAAGATATAACAGTAGATGTAAAAGATTGGAGATTAAATTGTAGAGCAGCAGCAATTATTATACATAACAATAAAGTATTATTGCACCGTAATACTAAAGATACATATTATGCCCTACTTGGCGGAAGAGTAAAATTTGGTGAAAATTCAGCTGATGCAGTTAAAAGAGAAATTAAAGAAGAGCTAGGAAAAGATATTGAAATAACAGGATATATTTCAACAATTGAAAACTTTTTTGAGTTAAAAAATAAAAAATATCATGAAATAATGTTTATTCATAAAGCTGAGTTTATAAACGATGACGATAAAAAAATAGAAACAACCCTAAAAAATATAGAAGGAAATAAAGAAAAACAAATACAATATGAATGGATAAGTTTAGAGGATTTAGATGATAAAATTATAATGCCACAGGTAATAAAACAAGTATTAAAAGATAATATTTTTCCAGTTCATAAAATAAATAATGATTTTAATCCAACTAATCTCATTTGTTGATCTTTGTATTGCTTTTGTATAAATTTCAAAGCCTCTGATTTGAATGATATAGAATAGTTCATATGATATCATCCTCCAATCCAAGTTGTTTTAAAGCATCTTTATAAGAATAACGATATTTAGATTAATTAAATTTAAGCAGAAATATCAAAACATTGACATAAAATATAAAAAATAGATTTGACAAAACACTACAAATACAATATAATACTAAATATTAATAAATAAAAAATCGTTGATCAAGAAAATAATCACTAACCCAAAATTTCTCTAGCGAGCTGGAACAGAGTGGAAGTCCAGCAGAAATTTAGTAATTATTAGAGCTTGAGAGTAATTGCAGGAAATAACAGTATTGCAATTCGTACATCTACGTTACAGATTTTGAGTGGGCTATATATTTTTTATAGTCAATTAGAGTGGTACCATGCAAAGCGCACCTCTAGAGCAATCTAGTAAGTGCGTTTTTTTGTGTGGAATTGGGGACGGTTCTCTTTTCCCATTTTTGGGAATTTGGGACAGTCTTAAAACATTAATAATTTGTTGAACGTCTTAAAATTTTTAAGACTGTCCCAAATTCCCAAAAATGGGAAAAGAGAACCGTCCCTAATTCCACGGAAAGAAAGGAGATTTTATGAAAAATTTAAAAAATGAAATTGCAAAAATAATTTCAAAAGAAGTACAATTATCAATTGAAGAGTTAGAATCTTTTATAGAAATACCAAAAGATTCTACAATGGGAGATTATGCATTCCCATGCTTTAAACTAGCAAAACAAATGCGCAAAGCACCTCAAATGATAGCAGCAGAATTAAAAGAAAAAATCACATTAGATGAAAATATAGAGAAGGTAGAAGTTGTAGGTGGATATTTAAATTTCTATATTAGTAAAAAAATGATAGTACAAGAAGTTATAGAAGAATTTAATAAAAAACAAGAAAAATTTGGTTCATCAGAAGAGGGAAAAGGTAAAAATATAGTTATAGATTATTCAGCACCAAATATTGCAAAACCATTTCATATAGGGCATTTACGTTCAACTGTTATTGGAGCATCTTTATATAAAATATATAAATTTTTAGGATATAATTCAATAAGTGTAAACCATTTAGGTGACTGGGGAACTCAATTTGGTAAACTTATAGAAGGTTATAAAAGATGGGGAGACGAATATGATATTGATTCAAATCCTATAGAAGAGCTTACTAAAATTTACGTAAGAATATCAAAAGCTTGTAAAGAAGATGAATCTATATTAGAAGAGTGTAGAAATAATTTCAAAAAGCTTGAAGATGGGGATCCATATTGCAAAGAACTTTGGCAAAAATTTAGAGATTTAAGTTTGCAAGAATTTCAAAGAGTTTATGATATATTAGGCATATCATTTGATTCAAACAATGGAGAAGCTTTCTATACAGATAAAATGCCAGAAATAGTTGAAATGTTAGAAAAATCAGGGAAGTTAGTTAAATCTCAAGGTGCTAAAATCATAGATTTAGAACATAAAGGAATGGCTCCTTGTATGATTATAAAATCAGATGGTACAACAACATATGATACACGTGATTTAGCAGCAATATTATACAGAGCAAGAAATTATGATTATGAAAAAATATTATATGTTGTAGCATATGAACAAAACTTACACTTTAACCAAGTTTTTGAAGTTGCACAATTATTAGATATGGATGAAAAATACAAAAAAGGATTATACCATATACCATTTGGTATGGTAAGACTAAAAACTGGGAAAATGTCAACAAGGGAAGGAAATGCTATTAAATTAGACGAAATCTTATCAGAAGCAGTTTCAAGAGCAAGCAAAGTAATAGAAGAAAAAAATCCTAACTTAGAAAATAAAGAAGAAGTTGCTAAAAAAGTAGGTATTGGTGCAGTTATATTTAATGATTTATATAATAATAGAATTAAAGATGAAGTATTTGATTGGGATATAATGCTAAACTTTGCAGGAGAAACAGGACCATATGTTCAATATATTTATGTACGTACAAAAAGTATAATAGAAAAAGCTGGATATGTTCCAAAATTAGAAGAAGTAAATGTAGAAAAAATAATAGATAATGCTTCAATGAATATAATCAAATTGCTATATTCATTTGGTGATACTATAAAAATGGCAGCTGACAAAAACGAACCATCAATAATTTCAAGATACTTAATAGATTTAGCACAAGCATTTAGTAGTTTTTATGCTGAAAATCACATAGTAGGAGAAGAAAAAGAAATTCAAGATGCTCGTTTATATTTAAGCAATATGGTAGGTTCAGTTTTAAAACAAGGTTTAAACTTATTAGGAATTGAAGTTCCAGAAAAAATGTAAAATATGTAGTTAAATAAAATCAAAAAATGTTCATATAAGATAACTCATATATTTGAAATATGAACTTAAATTAGTTGAATATATATATCAAATACATATAAACCATTTTAAAGCAATATTGAAAAAGTATATTCCAAATTATAAATATATAAATAACTAATAAATGGAGGAAAATGATGAAAGAAAAATTTATACAATTATTAAGAAGCACAAATAGAGAAGGTATAGAAGAATTAATATCTTTTTTAGAAAAAACAGACTTTTTCACAGCACCCGCAAGTACTAGATTTCATGGATCTTACGAATGTGGACTAGTAGAACATAGTTTAAAGGTTTATGAAATATTAGATTATAAAGTAAAAAACAATGTCATAAATCTAGAAGTTTCAGATGATACAATAAAAATTGTAAGTTTACTACACGACATATGTAAATTAAATTTTTATAAAGTAGACTATAGAAATGCCAAAAACAGTTTAGGAGAATGGGAAAAAGTTCCATATTACACAATCGAAGACACAATACCATATGGACATGGAGAAAAATCTGTAATGATGATTTCAGAATATATAAAACTTACTCCTGAAGAAAAATACAGCATTCGTTGGCACATGGGATACACAGAGCCAAAAGAATTATATAACACAATAGGTGCAGCATATAAAAAATATCCGCTTGCATTATTAGTGCATGAAGCCGATTTAGAAGCAACATATTTTTTTGATATATAAAATTAATGCGATTTATATTGGAGTTTTCCAACATAAATCGCATTTTTTTAGATTATTGCTTTTTTATTTTAGGTTTAGCAATTAATGATGCAATATATCCAAAACATACAGCAGCGGCTATTCCACCAGCAGAAGCTTTTACTCCTCCAACAAATGCACCAAGTAATCCATTATTTTTAACTCCCTCAATAGTACCTTTGGCCAAGTTAGCTCCAAATCCAGTAAGAGGTACAGTAGCTCCACAACCAGCAAAATCGATTATATATTGATAAATTCCAAGTGCTCCTAAAATAACTCCAGTAGTAACAAAAGTAACTAAAATTCTTGCCGGAGTAAGTTTTGTTTTATCTATTAAAATTTGTCCTATTACACAAATTAATCCACCAACAGCAAAACATCTTAAAATTTGCATCCAATCAATACTTTGTAAAAAATCCATATTAATACCTCCGATTTACTATAAATAAAATATAATAGTAGTATTTACAAATTTTAATTTGATATGCAAATTTTATATAAAAAAAACAACTGCTAATTTAAAACAGTTGTCTTTTGTGAATCCGTTGTCATTTGTGATTATTTTAAAAGTTTAATTTGTCCTACAAAAGGAATTTCTTTTTCTTCTTCATTAATTGCAGCAATAAGACCTAAAAACCAGCCTGCAAGACAAATTAATGTCCATGCTATACCAAAAATCCATCTAATAATTGGAATCATCATTAATACAGATCCTATTGTAAAACCTATTTGTATTAGTAAAGATTGGTTTAAGTGAAATTTTGCACCTTCTTTATCACCTGCACAAACAGCAATGATAAATCCAATCCAAGTAAGATATCCAACTATTCCAGTTGTTTTCTTATCCATACAATCTCCTCCTTTTTTATATATTTTTTTAGAAATTAAATTCCAATATGATTTTAACATAAGTTACAAAATGTGACAATAAAATACGAAAAAATTGTAGAAAATTGGAAAGTAAAAAGCACTTGAAAAAATATGAACTTTAAACTATAATATATATTAATTGTAAAAAAGGAGTATCTATGAAGTTAATTATAAATAATATGATAGGAAAGCGATGGCGTCTTCAATTTTAACTGATAAGATTTTTAAAATGAAAAAATTTGTTTTAAACAAAAAATTGGAGGAAAATAGTATGGAAAATAAAAAACGTATAGTAACAGGTGATAGACCAACAGGAAGATTACATATAGGTCATTATTTTGGATCATTAAAAAAAAGAGTAGAATTGCAAAATTCAGGAGAATATGAACAATATATATTAATAGCCGATGTTCAAGCATTAACAGATAATTTTAACAATCCAGAAAAAGTAAGAAAAAATGTAAGAGAACTTGCAATAGATTATTTATCTTGTGGAATTGACCCAGAAAAAACAACAATATATATTCAATCAATGATTCCAGAAGTAGCAGAACTTACAGTATATTATTCAAACTTAGTAACAATAGCAAGACTTCAAAGAAATCCAACAGTAAAAACAGAAATAGCTCAGAAAAGAGATTTATTCGGAGAAAGTGTAACTTATGGTTTTTTAGGATATCCAGTAAGTCAAGCAGCAGATATAACAGCTCTTCAAGGTGAACTAATACCAGTTGGAGAAGATCAATTACCATTAATAGAACAATGTAGAGAAATTGTAAGAAAATTTAACTCTATATATGGAGAAGTTCTAAAAGAGCCAAAAGAAGTTTTATCAAAAGAAAAAAGAATAAAAGGATTAGATGGAAATGAAAAAATGGGTAAATCACTAGGAAATGCAATATATTTATCTGATTCAGATGAAGAAATATCAAAAAAAGTAATGAGTGCATTAACAGATCCATCAAGAATAAAAAAAGATGACAAAGGAAATCCAGATGTTTGTATGGTTTCGTATTATCATAAATTATTTACAAATGAAGCAGATCAAAAAACAGTATGTGATGAATGTAGAGCTGGAGCAAGAGGTTGTGTGGCATGTAAAAAACAATTAATAAAAAATATATGTGATGAATTAAAACCAATAAAAGAAAAAAGAGCATATTATGAAACTCATCCAGAAATAGTAGAAAATATTTTACAAGAAGGAACAAAAAAGGCGCAAGAATCAGCTAAAGAAGTTATGAAAAAAGTAAAAGAAGCAATGATGTTAAATTATTTTGATAAAAATTAAGTGGAAAGAGAATTGGGGACGGTTCTGTTTTCCCATTTTTGGGAATTTGGGACACTCTTAGTTATGAAAAAATGTTAATTAAATAAAAAATTTTTAAGAGTGTCCCAAATTCCCAAAAATGGGAAAACAGAACCGTCCCCAATTCCCTCAAAAAAAATAGGAGGAAAATATGTTTACAGATTATGCAAAAATTATAATAAAATCTGGTGATGGCGGAGATGGAGCAGTATCATTCAGAAGAGAAAAATATGTAGCGGCCGGAGGACCAGATGGTGGAGACGGTGGAAGAGGTGGAAGCATCTATTTCATCGTAGATCCAGATTCAAATACATTAGTAGATTTTAGATTCAAGAAAAAATTTAAAGCCGAAAATGGAAAAAATGGTGAAGGTGCAAGAAGATACGGTAAAAGTGGTGAAGATTTATATGTAAAAGTTCCAATAGGAACAATAATTAAAGATGCCGAAACTGGAAAAATAATAGCAGATTTATCTAATAAAGGTCAAAAAGAACTAATACTACCAGGTGGAAGAGGCGGAAAAGGGAATTGCCATTTTGCAACTTCAACAAGACAAGCTCCACGTTTTTCTCAAGAAGGAGAAAGAGGAATAGAAAAAGAAGTAATATTAGAGTTAAAACTACTTGCAGATGTTGGTTTAATAGGATTTCCAAATGTTGGTAAATCAACATTTTTATCAAGAACAACATCAGCAACACCTAAAATTGCAGATTATCATTTTACAACATTAGAGCCAAATTTAGGAGTAGTAAAAAATGAATATGGAGATAGTTTTGTAATAGCAGATATACCAGGAATAATAGAAGGTGCAAGTAGTGGAACTGGTCTAGGACTTCAATTTTTAAGACACATAGAAAGAACAAGATTATTGTTACATGTAATAGATGTTTCTGGAATAGAAGGAAGAATTCCAGTACAAGATTTTAAAACAATAAATGAAGAGCTAAAAAGCTATAGTGAAAAATTAAGTAAAAGAAAACAAATTATAGTAGCAAATAAAATTGACAGTATGCAAGATGAATCTTTATACAAAGATTTAGAACAATTAGCAAGCAAAAATAATCTAGAAATATTTAAAATTTCAGCTGCAACAGGAGAAGGTTTGCAAACACTTCTAAAACGAGTATCAGAAGTATTAAAAGACCTTCCAAAAGAAGACCTGTATGAAGTTGAAGAAAAGAAAGTATATACATTAGAAGAAGAGCAAATTGGATTTACAATAAACAAAGAAAATGGAATATATATGGTAGACGGTCCAGCAGTAGATAGAATAATGAGAAGAGTAAACCTTGATGATAATGAATCAATGTATTATTTTCAAAAATGTCTTGATAGCCTAGGCGTAAATCAAAAATTAAAAGAAGCAGGTGTTAAAGAAGGCGATACTGTAAATATTTGTGGCTGGGAATTAGAATGGTATGACTAAATAATAATAGATTTATATAATAGTAAAGACACAATATAAGATTAAAGTTTAACCGAAATTACTTTCCTATTTTATAAAATTAAACGAACAAAAATAGCATAATGAAAAGATATTTTTATTATATTTTCACTATGCTATATTTTTTTGTACAAAAATGTCAAAAAAAATCAAAAAATTTTTTATAATGTATTGAAATAAAAAAATTAATAATTTATAATAAATTTGCAAATATTAGTATAGAACTAAAAAAAACGTATGAAAAAGAAAGGAAGATACAATATGAAAGAAAAAAGTAAAAAAATACTATCAATTTTAATCATTTCAATTATTTTATGTAGTGCATTTGCTGTATTATTTTCTAAAAAAGCATCAGCATCAAAAGAAATAACTGAAACCACTATTAATCCAACAGATTTGCTAACAATATATGCAGAATCAGCTGCAGGAATAGCAAATAAAACGGAATGGGCTGAAAAAAATGGGTTTGATATTAGTACTATTAAAGAGCCTGAAAAATATGTCTTAAATTTTGAAAAAGCTACCGACAGTTCATTCAATAATTTTAATGACGGTAACATTCTAATTTCAGATGCTACTGCTGTTTTACAATGGTATGCAATATTATCTGCAGTGTTAACAGGTAATGAAACTTTATCAGAGGAAAATCCACTTGCTGTTACATTTAAAGAACTTGGAATTAATACAAAAAATTTAAAGTTAACTGCTAGTGTTAATTCAGACGGACACAACTATGAACTTAGTACAGAAAAAAATGATTATAGCATGGAAGAAATAGTAGAAATATTCGAAGGTGACATTATTGATAATGGAACTATAATTGAATTTGCAAATGATGGAGTAAAAGCTGTAGCAAAGCTAAGTGATGGAACATCAAAAGAAATATCTAATATAGTAAAAATAGAAGTAAAAGAAAAAAATCTTATTGTAACAGATAAAGAAGGAAATTCTGTAGAAGCAATATTTATGGATTATGAAACTTATACAGAAAATCTTAGTAGTTCAGAATTCTATGTTAAAACAGAAAATGTAAAAATATCTAAAGACGGTAAGGAAATAGATTTATTTAGTAATTCAAGTATAAAAGATTCTCTAGCTAGAATTGAATTTAATAAAAATATCGAAAAATTTGTAATAAACTATAGAGAAAATTACTCAATGGACGTAGAAGATGTATATTTCACAGTAATAGATGGTGACAACAATACATGGTATTTTGCACTTGGAACAGATATGAACTTCTATTTAGTTAATGATAAAGCATTTGCTCCTGAAGATAATACAGCAGCATTTGATACTACAATAGAATACAGTGCAATAATCGATAGCAAAGAAGTTGGCGGAACAGACAAAAACGGAACATTCAAACCAAACTACGATAAAGATAATCCAAAGAAAGATGCAGACGTAACAGCAACAGTAAAATCAACAAATGGAGATGATATAGTTACTGTAGATGGAAAAGAATTAGATCCAACAGGAAAACCAAACGAAGATGGTTGGTACTATTCTGATCCAAGTGATAAAACAACAATAAGCAAACAATATCCATTTAGTAAATATGATAATTCAACAGATAATGGAATGGTAACAGAAACAGTTATATTAGGAAATGAAGCTGGATTAACAAGTAATGAAAAACCTTCTATAAAATGGCCATTCAGAATAATAGATGTAACATATGACCCTGAAAAAGACAAAATGGATGAAAATACACAAGAAGTAACAGTAACAATAACAACAAATTTACCAATGGATCCAGCTAAGCTACCAGATGGTTGGTCAATAGTTCCTGGTACAGATAATCATAAAGCACAAAAAACATATAAAAGAGGTAATGGCGACGATATTAATGAAGATATAACTGTATTCCAAAATGGAACAGGTGAAAAAGATGATACAAAAGTATCAATAACTTGGCCAGAAAAAAATCCACCAGTAAATGTCAAAGCAGGAGAATCGATTATGATTCTAGGAGCAATAGCACTATTAGGAGGAGTTGCAATAATCGCTAAAAAGAAAATTCATAAAAAATAATTAAAATTTTATAAATAATACTAAAAAATAAAGTTCTATAAAATACTGATAATATTAAAACAAAAAAGAGTTTCATTATGAAGGAACAATAACAGTTCCTCATAAGAAGCTCTTTTTTACAAAAACAAAACTTTTGTTTGACTTTTGGCAAGATATATGTTATCATAATTTTAAATTGAATAAGGGGTGATAATATATATGCCAAGAAAAAAAAGTGAAGAGCTAGGAAAAAGAGAAAAAGATATACTAAATTTTATAGAGCAACAAATAAAACAAAACGGATATCCACCATCAGTACGCGAAATAGGAAAATCAGTAGGACTAAGTTCGACAGCAACAGTACATGGCTACCTAACAAAATTAGAAGAAAAAGGGTATATAAAAAAAGAAAATCAAAAAGGAAGAACTCTAAGGCTATTAAAAGGAACAAAAAAAGAAAATAAAAATCAAACACAAGTACAAGAAAACGGTAAAAATTTATATACCAACAAAGAACTAGTAGAAGTTCCAGTAATAGGAAAAATAACAGCAGGAGCACCAATTTTAGCAATAGAAAATGTAACCGACACATTTCCTATACCAATCGATTTTGTAGGAAATTCAGAATCATTTATGCTAACAGTAAGTGGAGAAAGCATGATAGAAGCAGGAATTTTAGATGGTGATTATATTCTAGTAAAAAAACAAAATGTAGCACGAAATGGAGAAATTGTAGTTGCATTAATAGAAGATGAAGCAACAGTAAAAACATTTTATAAAGAAAAAGATCATATAAGACTACAACCAGAAAATAGTGCAATGGAGCCAATCATTGTAAAAAATTGTGAAATATTAGGAAAAGTAGCAGGAGTATTTAGAAAGTTATAAAAGGAGAAAATGTATGGCAAGAATGAAAACTTTTTTTATATATCTACTCATTTTTGTAGGCTTCTATATTCTAAGTAATTTTTTAATATCTGCATATATAAAAACTTCATATTATAAAATAAGTTCTTATGATATAGATGTACAAGACGCAACAGTAGTAATAATAAGTGCAAAAGCCTCAAAAGATGATGGTCATATAGAAGGTAAAATATCAAATAGTACAGATGAAGAAATAACAAATAAATACATGGAAGTAGAATTATTTTCAGATAATAATGTTAGCTTAGGAAAAGAGTATATAAAAATAGAAGGTTTATATTCAGGTGTTATAAAAGATTTTAAAGTAGATTTTACTTGTGATAATGTAAAACATTTTAAAATATCATTTATAGATGCCGCAGAAAAAGAAGCTATCGAAAATGAAAAAAATCAAAGTTTGTTTAAATCAAATTCACAGGTAGACAATATAATAACACAAATAGAAGAAGGTAGAAAATCATATATGGAATAAAAATCATATATGATTTTTATTTATATTCCACTATTATTCCTATGTGGTTTTTAAAATAAATGCATAAAAATCAAAAAGTATTTGCTATTTTACACAAAATGTAATATAATCGTAATAAAATTGAAATAAAAGTGTAATATTTATACCGAAAGGAAAGATGAAAAATGTTTGGTTGGGGCCAAGATATAGGAATTGATTTAGGAACTGCATCAGTAATTGCATATGTAAAAGGCAAAGGAATAGTATTAAGAGAGCCATCAGTAGTTGCTGTAGACAGTAATACAAATGACGTACTAGCAGTAGGAAGAGAAGCAAGAAGAATGCTTGGAAGAACACCAGGAAATATAGTAGCAACAAGACCTTTAAGAGAAGGTGTAATATCAAATTATACAGTAACAGAAAGAATGTTAAAATATTTTATAAGTCGAGTATGCGGTAGATTTGTATTTGCACCAAGAATAATGATTTGCATACCATCACAAGTTACCGAAGTAGAAAAAAAAGCTGTAATAGATGCAGCAACACAAGCAGGAGCAAGAAAAGTATACTTAATTGAAGAGCCTATAGCAGCTGCAATAGGAGCAGGAATCGATATATCAAAACCATGTGGCAATATGGTAGTAGATATAGGAGGAGGAACAACTGACATAGCTGTAATTTCTTTAGGTGGATCAGTTGTAAGCACATCATTAAAAGTGGCAGGAGATAAATTTGATGAATACATAGTAAAATATATAAAGAAAAAACATAACATAATGATAGGTGAAAGAACTGCTGAAGATTTAAAAATAAACATAGGATGTGTATATCCTAAAATACAAGACACCGAAATGGATATAAGAGGAAGAGATTTAATAGATGGTTTACCAAAAACTGTAACAGTGCGTTCAAGCGAAATGTTAGAAGCATTAATAGAGCCAGCATTAATGATTGTAGATGCAGTTCACTCTGTACTAGAAAGAACACCACCAGAGCTAGCAGCAGACATAAGCGATAAAGGTATTTATATGACAGGTGGAGGTTGTTTAGTAGATGGTCTAGATAAATTATTACAAGAAAAAACAGGAATAAATGTAATGATAGCTCAAGATGCAATTTCATGTGTAGCTTTAGGAACAGGAAAAGCACTAGATACATTAGATTCACTAGACGCAAAAAGAAATAGAAGATAAATTTTAAAGACTTATTTAAGTATAAGTCTTTAAAAAGGCAAAAAAGTTACATAAACACTTAATATAAAAAGAAATAGGGGATATAATATGATATTACAAATATTTTTAATGATAATAGGATTTATACTACTAGTAAAAGGAGCTGACCTTTTAGTAGTAGGTGGAAGCAATATAGCCAAAAGATTTCATATTCCAGAAATAGTAATAGGATTAACAATAGTATCAATTGGAACATCAATGCCAGAGCTAATGGTAAGTTTAACATCTGCTCTGCAAGGCCATTCAGATATGTCAATAGGTAATGTAGTAGGAAGCAATATAGCTAATCTTTTATTAATTTTAGGAATATGTGCTGTTATGAAAAATTTAAAATTCAAAAAAGAAACAAAATTTATAGAAAATCCAATTGCATTAATTGTTACAATAATATTATTTTTATTAGCAAACAATAATTTTGCAGGACAAGCAAATACTATAACTAGGGCAGAAGGAATAATATTATTAATATTATGTATAGCATTTATTATTTATAATATAATTATGGCCAAAAAAGGTGACGAATTTGATGGAATAAGTACTGAATTAGTAATTATTAATATAAAAATGAATTCTCCAAGATATTTAATAAAAGCAATCTTATTTGTTATAATTGGTATAGTATGCCTAAAATTTGGAGGAGATTTTGTTGTAAACAGTGCCTCTGAAATTGCAAGAGCTATGGGAATGAGTGAAAAACTAATTAGCTTAACGATTATTGCAGTAGCCACAAGTTTACCAGAACTTGTTACATCAGTAGTTGCAACCAAAAAAGGTGAAATTGATATGGCTATAGGAAATATAATTGGTTCATGTATATTTAATATTATATTAATAATAGGTGTTTCAGCAATTATAGCACCAATAGCATATTCAGTTAGTTATAATAAAGATATTATAATTTTAATGGGTGCTACTTTATTATTAATTTTATTCCCATTTACAGGAAAAAAAGATGAAATGACAAAAGCTAATGGAATAATATATTTGTTAGCATATTTGGCGTATACTATAAACTTAATTGTTACAAATTTATAAAAATTTTGCAAACTATATTTTAAGGTGATAAAAATATTTATCAATACTATAAAATATAGTTTGTATTTTTTTAGTTTACAAAAAATCTGATTTCTCTTGTTTTGTGAATAATTTATTAGAAAATGCTACATAAAAATGATAAAAAAGTAAAAAATAAAAAGAGTGTAAAGTTCGCTGTTAAAAAATAGAGCAAAAAAATAGAGCAAGAAAATATTTTCGAAAAAAAGAAAAAGCACATCAACGTAAATTTGGGAGATATAATATGATATTACAAGTAGTTTTTATGATAATTGGGTTTATATTATTGGTAAAAGGAGCTGATTTACTGGTAGATGGTGGAAGTAATATAGCAAAAAAATTCCATATTCCAGAGCTAGTTATAGGCTTAACAATAGTGTCAGTTGGAACATCAATGCCAGAGCTAATGGTAAGTTTGACATCAGCATTAGATGGTCATTCTGATTTATCAGTTGGAAATGCAATAGGAAGTAATATATCTAATTTGTTATTAATATTAGGAATATGTGCTATTATAAAAAATTTAAAATTTAAAAGTGAAACTAAATATTTTGAAAGTCCGTTTGCTCTAATTGTTACAGTATTATTATTCGTATTAGCAAATAATTATATAACTCGACAAGCAAATACTATAAATAGAATTGAAGGAATAATATTATTGGCAGTGTGTACAGCTTTTGTAACCTATAATATTATTATAGCAAAAAAAGGAGACGAGTTCGAAGGTATAAATAAAAATTTGATTATTGTTGATATAAAATTGAAATCTAAAAGATATATGGTCAAATCTATTTTTTTCATTATATTAGGCATTGTATTTTTAAAGTTTGGGGGAGATCTTGTTGTAAATAGTGCAACGAATCTTGCTAAATTATTGGGAATGTCGGAAAAGATAATAAGTTTAACAATTGTGTCAATTGCAACAAGTTTACCAGAGCTTTTTACTTCGGTTGTGGCTACTCGAAAAGGTCAAATTGATATTGCTATTGGGAATGTTATTGGGTCATGTATATTTAATGTTGTATTAATAATAGGTGTTACAGCTTGTATTACTCCAATTGCGTATTCTGTAGATTATAATGTTGATTTTGCCATTTTGATATTGGCAACATTGTTGTTATGTGTGTTTCCTTTTGTTGGAAGAAAAGGTGAGATGACAAGAGCAAATGGAATGATATATTTTGGAATCTATGTTATGTATATGCTAAGTTTGTGTCAAGAAGCATGGGCTCTTTAAAATAGCTATTTTGAAAAAATAAAGTCAAAATTTGTAGGATGATTTATATTGAAAAATCTCGCAGATAATTATATAATAATAGATGTTTAGGGGCAAAGTTATATAAAAAAGTATAACTAGCTCTTTATTTTTTTCAAAAAATTTTAATTCCGGCAATTCTGCCCAATTTTTTAAGGAGTGATTTTATGTCAGATCAAACATTATTAAAATTAACAAATGATTATATTTTTAAAAGAACATTTGGATATGAAGGAGCGGAGCGAGTTACGAGCATTTTTCTGCGAGATATATTTAAAACAAAAGTAACCGATGTAAAATTAGATAATAGTACTATAACAGAAAAAGAAATAATAACGGATAAAGTAGGAATAATGGATATAAAAGCTGTAGTAAACAAAAATATACAATGTGACATAGAAATGCAAGTGGTAGCCCAAAGCGATATAGAGCAAAGAATAATGTTTTATTGGAGCAAAATGTACACAAAAACAATTTCAAAAGGAGAAGGATATGGAATATTAAATAAATCAATAGTAGTTTTGATAGCAGACTTTGAATTAGACACACTAAAGCCAATAAAAAAGTACATGACAAAATGGAATATTAGAGAAGAAGAATACTCAAAAATCATATTGACAGATGTTTTAGAAATTTATATAATTGAATTACCAAAGTTCAGTAAATACGTGCAAAAACAAGAATCTAAATGTATAAATCTTTGGGTAAAATTTATAAAAAATCCAGAGGTGATAATGATGGTAAATGAAAATGATTGTAAAGATGTAAAAGAAACAAAACAAGCAATAAATGATGCAAAAGAAAAATTAAAACAATTGAGCGAATCAGAGCATGAAAGGGAACTTGCAGAGCTAAGAGATAAATACATACGAGATCAATATTCCGTAAGAAAATATGGATATTTAAAAGGCAAAGAAGAAGGTAGAATTAAAGGCTTTGAAGAGGGAAAATCAAAAGAAAAATATGAAATTGCTAAAAAAATGTTGGCGCAGCAAATTAGCATAGATGTTATTATAGAATGTACTGGATTAACAAAAAAAGAGATTGAGCAAATATAATAAAAAATCGACTTTACCTATAACTTCAATACGAAAATATGACAAAATATTCAATAATACTTCACTAAAAAAAATATTTATGGTATCATATATACGGTATTAAAAAATAAATTTTAAGGAGTATTTATGAAAACAATAAAAAATATAATTTTAGTAATATTATTCGGAACATTTGTATCATTTTGCTTATACATAGCACCAAATTATAAAAAAGATGGGACTGAAAATGTAACAAACTTAGTTATAAATTACACAAATGTAACAAGTAAAAAGAAAGGTGAAGTTATTATCGAAGATGATGGGACAATTTATATATCTAAACAAGATATTGAAAATTATTACGACAAATATCTATATTATGATGAACAATACAATTATATAATAGCAGCATCAAATGGCAAAACAGCATGTTTTCATATTGATGATGAAATATTAGATATAAACGGAAATAAATCCAATTCAAAAATTATAAAAAAAAATGATACATATTATATTCCAATATCAAAAATCGAAGAGGTATACAATATAAATGTAAAATACATCGAAAAAAATAATACTGTTGTCATAGAATCATTAGATAGAAAACTACAAACGGCTAAAACAACCAAATCTACAAATGTAAAATATAAAAATACAGAATTTTCGAAATCTTTAGAAAAATTAGATGAAGGCTCAAAAGTATCAATTGTCCCAAACGAAGAAATTATTAACTACGAGGGATGGACACTTGTTAAAACTGAAAATGGAAAAATTGGATATATAAAAAATGAAAATTTAACAGAATCAATAATAGAAAGAGAAGAACCGGTAAAAGAAAATAAAACTATAAGCCTTGTATGGGAATATTTTTCTGAATACGCTAAAGCTCCTGAAAATGACGAAAACGTAAAATATAATGGTGTAAATGTTGTTTCTCCTTCTTTTTTCTATATACAAGATAGTAAACTAAAAGAAAATGTGGGTACAGAAGGTGTAAATTATATAAATTGGGCAAAAGCAAATAATTACGAAGTATGGCCAATGGTAGCTAATAATAGCGATAATAAAGAAAAAATGGATGAATTTTCTGAATGGATAAGAGATTATAAAAAAAGACAAAATATGATAAATCAAATTGTAAATTACGTAAAAAAATATAATTTAGATGGAATAAATATTGATTTCGAAAATATTTATTTAAAAGATAAAGATTATTTATCAAGATTTATAATAGAGCTAAAACCTAAATTAGAAGCTGTTAATGCTAAATTATCTGTAGATGTTACAGAGCCAGATGGTTCAGAAAATTGGTCTTTATGTTTTGACCGAAATTTAATAGGTGATGTAGCAGATTATATAGTTTTCATGGCATATGATCAACATGGAAAGTCGTCAGAAGTAGCAGGAAGTACAGCTGCATATTATTGGGTAGAAAGAAATATAAATAAATTTATAAATCAAGAAGAAGTTGATCCAAGTAAAATTATTTTAGGAATTCCATTTTACACAATATTATGGAAACAATCAGATAATGAACTAAAAGGTGATTTTGTAGCAACAAAAAATGTAGATAAATATATTACATCAGATTTAGAAGTTCAATGGTTAGAAGACTCTAAGCAAAATTACATTGAGTATAATAAAAATAATGTGACTTATAAAATGTGGATAGAAGATGAACAATCAATAAGTGAAAAATTAAATTTAGTAAATAAATATAACTTAGCAGGAGCAGCATTTTGGCAAAAAGGATATGAAGATGAATCTATTTGGACTATAGTTAAACAAAAATTAATGGAATAAAATAAAAACACCTACATACTATATTTAAGTGTAGGTGTTTTTTATGGATTATATAATAGGGTATTTGAATTATAAAGATGATTTAAATACAAATATTTTAAAAAAAGCAATTAATAAAATATTCTTTAAAATTTCAGTAAATAAAATTGAAGATAATAAATTTCAAATATTAATTAATAATTATGATATAAAAGAAAAACAATTTATAAAAATAAAAAAATCCATGAATGATAATAATATAGATGCGTTAGCAATATCAAATAAACTTGCAATTGAAAAATCAAATTTTGAAGAGCAAAATATTAAATGTCTCAATGGAAAAATTTTAATGAAAAATTTAATTGGTCAGATACTAAATTACATATATTCTTATAAAAATGAAGATATGATATTAGATGAATTACATATAGCCATAAGCAATGATAAAAATAAAGAAATAATAATGGATTTGGCTACAAAGTTTAAATATATAAATATTGTTACAGATAAAATTAAAAAATTAAAAAGGCTGGAAAATAGATTAGAAAATAATGGAGAAATAATATATACAATTTCGAGTAATACTAAAAAAAGTTTAAAAAAAGCTAAAATAATAGTAAATTTTGATTATGATGAAAAGTTTTTTGATAAATTTAATTTAAATAGGAATGCTATTATAATTAATTTAAATAATAAAAAACTAAAAATGAAGAATAGCTATCAAGGAACCATTATTGAAAATATAATGATAAATTATGATTGTAATGAAAATAGTGTATTAAATTTTGAAGGTTTTGATAAAAATATACTATATGAAAGTTGCACTATTAATATGAATTATAAAGAGTTTAAAACAAATTTTATTAATAATAAATGTGAAATTAGTTATTTAATAGGAAATAGTGGTGATATATTAAATAATGGTGAATTATAGTTACTATTATCTATGTAAAATTAGTACTTGACAAATATAGTAAAAAGGATTAATATATGTTGGGTCAAAAATGATTTGTAATTACGAAATTGTAAATTAAGAAAGGACTGAATACACATGGAAGAAAACAAAGAAGTAATATTAACTCAAGAAGGGTATAATAATTTAGAAAAGCAATTAGAGTATTTAAAAACAGAAAAAAGAGCTGAAATATCAGAAAAAATAAAAATAGCAATAGGATTTGGAGATTTATCAGAAAACTCAGAATATGATGAAGCAAAAAATGCACAAGCAGAAAATGAGGCTCTAATCGGTGAATTAGAAAATAAAATAAGATATGCAAAAATAATCGACGAATCAGAAATCGATACAAAAACAGTACAAGTTGGAAATACAGTAAAATTACTAGATATTGAATTTGATGAAGAAATTTCATATACAATAGTAGGATCAACAGAAGTTGATTTAACACAAAACAGAATATCAAATGAATCTCCAATAGGAAAAGCTTTACTAGGAGCTAAAAAGAACCAAACTGTAGATGTAGAAGCACCAGCAGGTCTTGTAAAATATAAAATTTTAGGAATATCAAAATAAAAGTGAAAAACAAAAAACAGCGCGAACGCAGACAGATAAATCCGAAACTGGCTAAAAATTGAACTGAAGCTGAATTGAAAAATTGGGACATAAAAATTGATTTACTTGCAAGTGAATCGATTTCTATGTCCCTTTTCCGACACTAAAAAATATGGCTTGACATAATGAATCTAATGACATTGCCGTCCATTTCTAATTCCAAGAAAGGTGTTGTAATTTCAGGAAAAATTTAGTATAATAGATAACATAATGATTATTGGAGGAAATATGAAAAAATTTCTAAAAAACATAGTATTCATAGTAATATTAATTACTATATCACTATTAGTATTTAATATTGCATATAACAAATTTGGTTACGGATATTTCAGTAAAGCCGTATCTATAAAAGATAATACCATTTTTTCTAGAGATAGTAAAGAAAAATGCTCTGAAACAAATAGTTATAAAATAGAAAATAAAAATTACAACAACTCTACATTTTATAAAAAAATAAAAGTAAACAAAAACACACCATATAAAATAACATGTATGATAAAAACTGAAAATGTAGAAGTATTAGATAATACAGTAAATAATAGTGGAGCCAAAATTAGCATATTAAATTCTTTTGATCAATCAGAATGTATAATCGGAAGTAATGATTGGCAAAAGGTAACCTTAATGTTCAATTCTAAACAACTTGAAGAAATAGAAATTGCATTTATGCTAGGTGGAGATACAGAAAAAGGAAATGTAAAAGGAACAGCATGGTTTTCTGATTTAAAAATAGAAGAAGGAGCATTAGATTCAGATAATAATTGGAACTTTGTATGTTTCATTTTTAAAGAAACTAATGTAAAATTACCTGAAGGAAATTATAAATACCAAATGTCTGAAAAAGATATTGAACAATTACATAATTGTATAGATAGATTTAAAACAACATGTGCAGAATTTTCTAATAATTTAATGACTGCATCATGTGATATCATAGAAATAAATAGCCCAATTACAGCACTTTCATATGATGAAGATAAAGGATACTATATTAGTCCTGAAAATATATCAGATGAAATAGATTCATACTTATCAAAAAAAGATTATGATCATATATTTGTTTGTGCACGATTAACTGATGAAAAATCAAGTATACCAATCAAAGATTGGATTGGCTTAGGTAGCATGGAATATAAAGGAATTGGTTATTCTGATATTAGAATGCCAACATCTAGCAAAAGTTATGAATTTATATACAATAAAAAAATAAACCAATTTCCAGAAGAAGTTTTTGTACACGAATTTTTACATACTTTAGAGCGAAATTCACAAACATATGGATATGATGTTCCTGTGTTACACGATAACGAAAAATATGGATATAAAGAAGAAAAATCAAAAAGTTTATATAATTGGTATAAAGATTATATGAGCTTAAAAATACAAAGTAATAACAAATATATTGGTTTAAATCCCGAAATTTACAAATATAAACCAGTAAATGAAAGTAATTTTATTAATAGCAAAAAATTAACTGAATTTGAAGAGCCAAAAAATGTAATAGAAAAAACACAAGTATTAATAAAAGCAATAAGCTCTAAAATATAGAATAATGAAAGGATTTGAAATAAAAATGAAATTATCAGATTTTAACTACGAATTACCAAAAGAGCTAATAGCTCAAGTTCCAATCGAAAAAAGAGATGAATCAAGATTAATGGTATTAAATAAACAAAATAAAACAATAGAGCATAAAATTTTCAAAGATATATTAAACTATTTAAAACCAGGAGATTGCCTAGTAAGAAATAACACTAAAGTAATTCCAGCAAGATTATACGGAATTAAAGACGAAACTGGAGCTAATGTAGAATTTCTATTATTAAACAGAATTGAAGGCGATACATGGGAAGTAATGGTAAAACCAGGTAAAAAATTAATGCCAGGAGTAAAAGTTAATTTTGGTGATGGATTATTAAAAGCTGAAATATTAGATAAAATGGAAGGCGGAAGTCGAAAAGTAAAATTTTCTTATGATGGTATTTTTAATGAAATATTAGATCAAATCGGACTAATGCCACTACCACCATATATAAAAGAAAAATTAGATAAAAAAGAAAGATATCAAACTGTTTATGCAAAATATGATGGTTCTGCAGCAGCACCAACAGCGGGACTTCATTTTACAGAAGAGCTATTCAATGAAATAAAGGCCAAAGGTGTAGAAATTGCAAATGTTACACTACATGTTGGAATTGGTACATTCAGACCAGTAAAAGAAGAAAATATTGAAGACCATGATATGCACACAGAGCATTATTACATAAAAAAAGAAGATGCAGAAAAAATAAACAATGCAAGAAAAAATGGAGGAAGAATTATAGCAGTTGGTACTACATCTTGTAGAGTATTGGAATCTGTTGCAGATGAAAATGGATTTGTAAAAGAAGTTGAAGGTGATACTAGTATTTTTATATACCCAGGATACAAATTTAAATGTATTAATGCATTAATTACAAATTTTCATTTACCAGAATCAACACTTGTAATGTTAGTATCTGCTTTAGCAGGAAGAGAGTTTGTATTAAATGCATATAATGAAGCTGTTAAGGAACAGTATAGATTTTTTAGTTTTGGAGATGCAATGTTTATAAGTTAACTAGCAAAATCTGGAATGTAAAGGAGTAACAAGTGAAATTAAGAAATTTTATTACAACACCAGTAAAGGCTGTTATCGCAACTGCTTTAAAAGGTATAAGATCTAATTTAGATGAGACACAAAAAAAATTAATAATAGAAAATGGATTGTACCATATAACACCTAATAGAGAAATAACTGATAAAATAGTAGAATCTCAACACCTAAGACCGTCCGATATGATAACTTCATATGGAGCACCTTGTGTATTTTTCTTTAATGGAACACCTACTATAGAAAATTACATGAAGAACTTAACTAATACAAAAAAAGAAACTAATCCTTTTTTAAATCCAGCTATGGTAGTAAGTGCATTAAAAATTTCACCTACTAATAAATTCGACTTAGAGAATTTTAAAGTAAGACCGTTTGATGATGTCATAATGCATGAAGGAGTTTACGCATTGCCTAATAATAAAGTAAAGCCCATTTTCTTAGTTCCAGATTTAGTAAGAAATAACGAAGATGGGAATCCAATAATAAACCCAGAAACAGGAACATATGATATAAAGTTTAGAGAAGCATTGCCCGAAGAGCTTAATGATAAAAAAACACAATATGATGCTAAATCAGATTATATACACTTTATAAAAAATGAAGCAATAAAATTAGGATACAAAAATAAGGGGATTTTCAAAAATTTAAGAAATAGTGTGCAAACAATCAAACACTTATTTAAAATAGAAGGGATATATAATGACAAAAATCTTCTACCTACTATAAAGCATATTATTAAGCATAGAAAAAAAAGTGAAAAAAATAAAGAGCTTAATGGTGAAGTACATCAATCTGATTTAGACAATAAAATAAAAACAACACGGTGAACAGGAAATGACAGAGCGACAAAAATTTATACGCTCGTTAAGAGAAGGTGCTCCTAAATTTAAACCAAAAAATAGAAATTTTAAGTTAGCATCAAAAAACAAATATAAAAATCCAAAAATTAAAAGTGAAGAAAGGTAGGAAGTAATAATGTCAGCAATAACATATGAATTATTACATGAATGTAAACAAACTGGAGCCAGAAGAGGTGTAATACATACTCCACATGGAGATATACAAACTCCTGTATTTATGCCAGTTGGAACACAAGCAACAGTAAAATCAATGACTCCAGATGAATTAAAAGATATAATTGATGCAAAAATCATACTATCAAATACATATCATTTATACTTAAGACCAGGAAGTAAGCTAGTAAAAGAAGCAGGTGGACTTCATAAATTTATGAACTGGGATAGAGCTATTTTAACAGATAGTGGAGGTTTCCAAGTATTTAGTTTAGGAGATTTAAGAACAATTTCAGAAGAAGGTGTGGAATTTAAATCTCACTTAGATGGGAGTAAACATTTCTTTTCTCCAGAAAGTGTAATGGAAACTGAAAATGATTTAGGTGCAGATATAATAATGGCATTTGACGAATGTGTTGAATATCCAGCAACATATGAATATACAAAACAATCAATGGAAAGAACTACAAGATGGGCAAAACGTTGTAAAGAAGCACATAAAAATACTGATAAACAAGGTTTATTTGGAATAATTCAAGGAGGCTTTTACAAAGATTTAAGAGATAAAAGCTTAGAAGATTTAGTTGCATTAGATTTTCCTGGATATGCAATAGGAGGAATAAGTGTTGGTGAGCCTAAAGAAGAATTCCTAGAAATTTTAAAATATACAGCTCCCAAAATGCCAAAAGACAAGCCAAGATATTTAATGGGAGTTGGTACACCAGATTATTTAATAGAAGCAGCACTTGCCGGAATTGATATGTGTGACTGTGTATTACCAACAAGAATAGCAAGAAACGGAACTGCAATGACATGGAATGGAAAAGTCGTAGTAAGAAATGCAACATATGAAAAAGATTTCACACCAC
Organism: Clostridia bacterium; assembly: GCA_017625035.1. Taxonomy (GTDB): domain Bacteria; phylum Bacillota; class Clostridia; order TANB77; family CAG-508; genus CAG-492. Next base: position 19,574 of record JAGALX010000041.1, on the reverse strand, counting down.
TAGATCCAGAATGTGATTGTTATACTTGTAAAAATTATACAAGAGCATATTTAAGACATTTAGTAAAAACAAAAGAAATTTTAGGAGATAGATTATTATCACTACATAATTTATATTTCTTATCAAAATTGATGGAAAGAGTAAGATTAGAAATAGAAAATGACAATTTATTAAATTTTAAAAATGAATTTTATAAAAAATACGGTTATACAAATTAAAAATAAAGTATTATTACCATTGAATTTATAAAAAAATACTATTAAATCAATTATTAAAAGGACGACTAATCCAAGTTACAATGCAGATGTTTTGCAAATAGTACAATATAAGTAATAATATTTTTTTGAAAGGATGTAGAATATGACTCTTATAGATGAACATGAATTAGCATATCAACATGATAAAAAAAGAAAAATAATTAAACTATTAATAAAAATTCTAATAGTTTTAATTATTTTAGGAATTATACTAGTAGTTTATTTAAAAACAAAAGAATCAAAAAAATTAAAATTTTCAATAGATGGAATTTTGCAAACAAATATAGAAGATTCATTAGTATTAAAAGATGAAAAAGGTAAAATTATAGAAGAAAATGGCCAAATATATTTTTCTGTTCAACAATTATCCACATTGCTAAATTATCAATATTATAACAGTGAATATAAGAAAAAAGGTGAAGATAAAACAAAGTGCCATATAAAAATAGAAAATGAATATACATCATATATTTCAGGCTCTAATAAAATTTACAAATCAATAATCAATAAAAAAAGTGAAAAAAATAATACTACACAAGAATCAAATTCTATAACGAATAATGAAATAAAATATGAATACTTCACACTTAATAATAATGTGAAATATGTTAATGATAAAATATATGCAAGTATTCAAGCTATAGAAATCGGATTTAATGTATCTATTTTCTATGATTCAAAACAAAATTCTATTGAAATTTATACATTAGATTATTTAGAATTATTAGCAGAATCTAACCGAGGAGATATTGTCCCATCTACGGAATATAGTTATACTAATAAAAGATTATTAAAATATGGAATGAGTATAGTAAACGATTCTGACGGAAATATTGGTGTTGCAAGTTATACAAATAATGAAAAGTTAAATTCTTATGTAGCGAGTTGTAAATATTCAAATATAGAGTTTAATGAAGGGACAAAAACATTAAGTGTAGTAACAAGTAATGACAATCAAAAATGTATATTATATTTAAATCTAGATAGTCAGGAAGTTGTAAAAAGTATTACATCACAATATAGTGATATAATCGAAATTGATAATAATTTTCAATATTTTTTGATTAATGAAAATAATAAATATGGTATAATAAATTCTGATGGAAAAATTATATTATATCCATTATTTGAACAAATAGGAATTGATGAAAATTTATATACAGATATTTCAAATAAATATGTTTTTGCTGATAAATATATACCTGCTAAGCAAAATGGTCTATGGGGATTATATGATATAAATGGCAAAAAGTTAATTGAACCTCAATATCAAGATATTGGATGCTCTATAGCTCAAAGTGGTGATAGTGTAGTTGTTATTCCAAATGTTAAAGAAAATGTAAATGGAATTGTATTCTTATATAATGCAGAAGAATCTTTATACGGATTATACAATGCTGAAACAGGAGAAAAAATGGCAATATCTTTGATGGAAGTGTTTAAAAAAGTTGAGAATGGTAGTGAAAATTATTATATGAATTATGTTATTGATAGAGTTAATTCTGTAGTACATACTATTAATGTACGTACTGAGATGTAGGTTTTGCTGGAATTTGGAATATGTATTTGTTCTAAATTCCACTTTTCGTTTATATTAATAATGATAAATTTGTATGAAATTGCTTGACAAATTTTAAAAAAGTAATATAATACAAACAAAGATTCGCATACGGAGGTAAATATGATTGCAACATTACATATAAAAAACATAGGAATAATAGAAGACCTAAGTGTAGACTTAAATAATGGTTTTAATGTATTAACAGGTGAAACCGGAGCTGGAAAAACTCTTATAATAGATTCATTAAGCATTGCCTGTGGTGGTCGATTTTCAAAAGAAATTATTCGTAGAGGCGAAAACTTTTGCTTAGTGGAGTTAAATATATATTTACCACAAAATGAACAATCTATAGATGGAAATATAATTGTAAGCAGAGAAGTATATTTAAATGGCAGAAATTCATGCAAAATAAATGGAAGATTAGTAACCGTAAATGAACTAAAAGAATTCATGAAAAAAATAATAGACATACATGGCCAAAATGATAATCAAACAATAATGTCAAAGCAAGAGCATGTAAAATATCTAGATAATTATATAGGCAAAAAAATATTAAATGAAAAAACAGAATACATAAAATTATATACCAGATATAACGAAATAAAAAAAGAGCTAAAAGAAAGTTATGGTGATGATAAAGAAAAACAAAGAAAATTAGATTTATTAAAATATCAATTCAATGAAATAGATAATGCAAATTTAAAGCAAGACGAAGAAGATTTATTAGAAATAGAAAGAAAAAAAATCTTGAATTCTGAAAAAATATATACTTGTTTAAAAGAAGTAGATTGTAATTTAAGTGAAAATGTAATTGATGGAATAAATACATCAATAAGAGCATTAGAAAAAATAGAAGACATAGACAATGAATATAAAGAAAAATTAACAGCACTAAAAAATATATATTACGATGTTCAAGAATTAGCAAGAGACATATCAGGATTAAATGATGATGTGTCATTTGATGATGGTAAAAGAAATGAAATAGAAAAGCGACTAGATTACATATATGACTTAAAACGAAAATACGGAAATAGTATAACTGAAATATTACAATATAAAAAAGAAGTTGAAGATGAAATCTTTAATATAGAAAATTTAGAAGATCATAATAATAAATTAAAAGAAGAGCTAAATATAATAAGTAAACAAATGCTACAAAAATCAAAAATATTAAATGAAATAAGAATAGAGCACTCTAAAATCCTAAACGAAAAAATAAACAAAGAGCTAAAAGACCTAGAAATGAAAAATGCTAAATTTAATGTTAGTATAAAATATGATGAAAATTTAGAGTTTAATGAAAATGGATTAAATGATATTGAATTTATGATTGCAACAAATGTTGGTGATGAAGAAAAATCACTAATAAAAATTGCCTCAGGAGGCGAAATTTCAAGAATTATGCTAGCAATTAAAACAGTACTTGCAGATACTGATGAAGTTCCTGTTTTAATATTTGATGAAATTGATACTGGAATAAGTGGTAAAGCAGCAAAATCAGTTGGTGAAAAAATTAAAATAATTTCGAATAAACATCAAGTATTATGTATAACACATCAAGCTAATATTGCCGCAAAAGGTGATTATAATTATTTTATAAGTAAAAAAGTAGAAAATGAAAAAACTTTCACTAATATAAAATTATTAAACGAAGCGGAGGTACTAGAAGAAATCGCAAGAATATCAAGTGGAGATATAACAAAAAATGCTTTAGAGCATGCAAAAGAAATGCGTTATAACACTAATTAGCAACTGAAAAAACGTTTTATATCTTTATCCTGATACAAACAACTAAAATCTTTACTTTCTAACAAATCTAATATATAATACTCTCTGTAAAAAAATAAAAAAGGATAGGTGAGTTATGTTTTTTAGTTTTGACAAAAGAATACTTTATATTATTTTGGGAATATGTGTGCTTAGCATGTTTATGGGATATTTATCAAACCCAGCAGAGCTATTAAGTTTACTTTTAAGTATACCAGGAGTGCTAATAGCAATTACATTTCACGAATACGCACATGCATATGCTGCATACAAATTAGGGGATGATACTGCTAAATTACAAGGAAGATTAACATTAAATCCGTTAAAGCATATGGATCCAATTGGAATTGTTATGCTAGTATTTTTAGGATACGGATGGGGGAAATCAGTTCAAATTGATTCTAGAAATTTTAACAGAAATATTTCTGTAAGTAAAGCAGAAGCCATTGTATCAATAGCTGGACCAATTGCAAACTTTATTTTAGCAATAGTCTTCTCAATAATAACAGTTCTTGTAATAAAATTTGATTTATTAGCAGCATGTAGTGTAAGAGCTGCACTAACTATTATGACAGTATTACAAAGTATAATAGTTATTAATGTGGGTCTTGGACTATTTAATTTAATACCATTACCACCTTTAGATGGTTCAAAAGTATTAAATCATTTTTTACCATATAATGCTCAAATGTGGTTTAAAAATAATGAACAAATCTTTTATATAATATTTTTAGTAATGTGGATTACAAGAATAGCAGGAACACTTATTTTACCTGCTAGACAGGCTGTATATTCTGGAATATTAAGGTTAACTGCAACCATATTCGGAGTATCAATATAGTTCATATAAATAGAAAGGATTAATAATGAAAGATATAATAACTTTAGGAATTGAATCTAGCTGTGATGAAACATCTGTCGCTATTGTAAAAAATGGAAGAGAAGTTCTTTCAAATGTCATAAATACACAAATAGAAATTCACACACAATTTGGAGGAGTTGTTCCAGAAATTGCTTCAAGAAAACATGTTGAAAACATTTCAAATGTGACCAAACAAGCATTAAAAGAGGCAAATATGACATTTGAAGATATTGATATAATTGCATGTACATATGGTCCAGGTCTAGTAGGGGCATTATTAGTGGGTGTATCATATGCAAAATCATTAAGTTACGCACTAAATAAGCCTCTAGTAGGAACAAATCACATTGAAGGACATATTGCAGCAAATTACATAACAAATCTAGATTTAGAACCACCATTTTTATGTTTAATAATTTCAGGTGGACATACACACTTAGTACATATAAAAAATTATAAAGATTTTGAAATCTTAGGGAAAACCAGAGATGATGCTATAGGCGAAGCTTTTGATAAAGTTGCAAGAGTAATAGGTTTAGGATATCCAGGAGGGCCTAAAGTAGACAAACTTGCAAAACAAGGACAAGCCAATATAGCACTTCCTAAAACTCATTTTGACAATTTAGACTTTAGTTTTAGTGGAATAAAAACAGCCGTAATAAATTTACATCATAAAGATCCGCAAATTAATAAAGCAAATTTATGTGCAAGTTTTGAAAAAACAGTTACAGAAGAATTAATAGATAATACACTAAAAGCAGCTAAGAGTCTAGGTATTAAAAAAATTGCACTAGCAGGAGGCGTTTCGGCAAATAGTTATATAAGAAATAGTTTTGAATCACTAAAAAAAGATGGATATGAAATTTTTTATCCAAATATAAAATTGTGTACAGATAATGCAGCTATGATTGCAAGTGCAGGATATTATAATTATATTAATGGTAAAATATCTAACCTAACACTAAATGCTATACCTAATTTAAAATTAGAATAGAAGGAGAATACAATGTCGATATATGTAATAGGAGATTTACATCTATCTTTCAGCCAAAATAAACCAATGGATATATTCGGTAAAAATTGGGAAAAACACGAAGAAAAGATTAAACAAGATTGGATAGAAAAAGTTAAAGAAAACGATCTGGTTTTACTACCAGGAGATTTTTCATGGGCAACATATCTAGAAGATACATACTTAGATTTTAAATATTTAAATGATTTACCAGGAAAAAAAGTATTACTAAAAGGAAACCATGATTATTGGTGGACCACTATTACAAGCATGAAAAAATACTTAGAAGATAATGAATTTAAAAATATAGAATTTCTATACAACAATTCAATAGAATACGAAGATAAAGTTTTTGTAGGAACCAGAGGATGGTCATTTCAAGAAACAGAAAATAGCAAAAAAATGATTAACAGAGAAAATCAAAGGTTAGAGCTATCAATACAAGATGCTATTAATAAATCCGGAAACTCAAAAGAAATTATTGCACTTATGCACTATCCACCATTAATTGAAAAACAACTATTAGAAAATAATCATTTAGAATTTTTTAAAACACTAAAAAAATATGATATAAAAAAATGCTACTATGGGCATTTACATGGAAAATCACATGCAGATGCTGTAATTGGAAATATTGAAGGAATTGAATTTAATTTAGTAAGTGCAGACTATTTAAATTTCAAATTATTAAACATTAGTTAAATAGGAAGGGATATAATTTGTTAAAAAATTTAAAAGAAGATAACATAGATAATATAATGAAACTATGGAAAAGCGAATTTACAAAATCTACTAAACTTCTAAAAAATGAAATTTTAGTAGATATATATACTAAAGTAAGAAATAAATTTATTAATAATTTGGAATCAACTGTAATATATACAGAAGACGAAGAAATAGACGCCTTCATAAGTATAAATGGAAGTGGCGAAATATGGTCAATTGCAGTTAAACCAAATATCAGAAGAGAAGGTATAGGTACAATTTTATTAGAAAATAGTAAGCAAAAACATAAAAAATTGAGTACAAAAGTACCTAGTCATAATAAAAATGCATTAATGTTTTTCTATAAAAATGGATTTAAAAAAGTAGATGAAATAACAGAAGAGAATACAAATGAAACAAAATATTTATTAGAATGGAATAAAGAGGAAAAGAAAAAAATAAATCTTATATATTTTGATGAAGATATAGATAAAAACTTAATAAATAAAGAATCAAAAATAGAGTTTAAATGCATAAATGTAAGACAGTTATTAAAAAATGAACAGATTGAAAAAAACGAAATAAATAATATTAAAGTTTATATGGAGTTAAGAAAAAAAATAGAAGATATAATAAATAGTGAAAAAATATTATTATATATAAATTATGATAATCATTATAATTTTTTAGATGAACAAATAAAAGAAATAGCAAAAATAAAAAAAGTTAAATTAGAAGTTATAATATGCGAGCCTTTTACAATAGAAGGGACGAAAAAAATTGGCAATATAAAGCAAATAGAAGAAACGTATAAAGATTACAAAATTTATAAAATAGATTGTAGTCTAGATATAAACCAAAATATAAGTTTAAATCAAATCTTTACTAAAAGAAATGAAATACTTATACAAAAAATAGAAGAAATTGCAAAAAATATGTAAAATACAAAAATAAAATATTGCAAAAAGATAAAATGTAGTGAAATGAGCACTCAAAATTCACATAAAATACCTAAAATATAATCCAAAATTTGCATAAATATGCAATTTATATATAACAAGCTATTGCAAAATCAAAAAAATGTGTTATAATGAGAAAGCTAGTTTAGAGATTGAAAGGATGAATAATAATGAGTATTAAAGTAGAAAAAACAGATAAAACAAATGAATTAAAATTAACATTTACAGTAGAGGCACAAAAATTTGATGAAGGTATGAAAAAAGTTTATACAAAAACAGCTAAATATTTCAGCATACCAGGGTTCAGAAAAGGAAAAGCTCCAATGTCATTAATCGAAAAAACATACGGACCATCAATATTCTATGAAGATACATTTAACGAAATAGTACCAGAAATATACGAAAAAGAATTAAAAGAAAATAACATAGAAGCTGTAAGCAGACCAGAAATCGAAATATCACAAATGGAAAAAGGAAAAGACTTAATATTTACAGCTATAGTACAAACTAAACCAGAAGTTAAAGTTGGTAAATATAAAGGAATAGAGCTAGAAAAAGCAGATACAACAGTTTTAGCAGCAGATGTAAAAAAAGAATTAGACCGTATGGCAGAAAAAAATGCTAGATTAGTAAGTGTAGAAGACAGAGCAGTAAAAAACAAAGACATAGCTGTAATTGATTTCGAAGGATTTGTTGATGGTGTTGCTTTCGAAGGTGGAAAAGCAGAAAAACACGAACTAGAAATAGGAAGTAAAACATTCATTCCAGGATTTGAAGACCAAGTAATTGGAATGAAAATCGAAGAAGAAAAAGACATAAATGTTAAATTCCCAGAAGAGTACTTCTCAACAGAATTAGCCGGAAAAGATGCCACATTCAAAGTAAAATTACACGAAATAAAAGTAAAAGAATTACCAGCAATTGATGATGAATTTGCTAAAGATGTTAGTGAATTTGATACATTAAAAGATTTAAAAGCAAGCATAAAAGATAAATTAACAGAAGAAAAGAAAAATCAAGCTAAATATCAAACAGAAGATGCAGCAATAAAAGCTGTATGTGACAACACAGAAATAGATATTCCATCAGGAATGATAGAAACAGAAATAGACAATATCTTAAGAGATATAGATGGAAGATTAGCATATCAAGGATTAAACCTATCTCAATATTTAAAAATGATGAACAAATCAGAAGAAGATATGAGAAAAGAATATGAAGAACAAGCAGCAACATCTGTAAAAACAAAATTAGTATTAGAAGCTATAGTAAAAGCAGAAAATATAGAAGCTACAGATAGCGAAATAGAAGAAAAAATAAAAGAAATGGCTACAAACTATGGTAGAAACGAAGAAGAGCTTATGAACAATGAACATCTAAAAGACCATTTAAAAAATACCATAACAACAGAAAAAGCAATACAATTTATAGTAGATAATGCAAATATAAAAGCAACAAAAAAAGCAGAAAAAACTGAAAAATAAATGAAAAAAAGTTAGGGGCAAAAATAAAAATTATCTATGTCTCTAACTTTTTTTATTAGTATAAATTTTTTTACAGGTACTACACTAGAAAAATATATAAAATTAGGTCCTATGGGGGATTATATTATTTTAAAATGAACTAGGGTGGGGACCGACAAGCTAGAGTTTGTTGTTATATACGAACGATAGTGAAGTCGATAATTACAAACTCTTCGCAGTTGGGGTGAATTTAAAAATAATATAATCCCCCATAGGACCTAATTTTATATATTTTCGGTAACTGTTTAAAACATAAATACGTATTTTTTATAAATAACTTATGAACAGCTATTGAAAAATAAATATTTATATTATAAAATTCATATAATTATATAAACAAGGAGGAAAATTATGTTAGAAAAAAACAGTTTAGTTCCATATGTAGTTGAACAAACATCTAAAGGAGAAAGATCATATGATATTTTCTCAAGACTTTTAAAAGACAGAATAATATTTCTAGGAGAAGATGTTAACAGCGCATCAGCAGGCTTAGTAATCGCACAACTACTATTTCTAGAATCAGAAGATCCAGAAAAAGAAATATTTTTATATATAAACAGCCCAGGAGGCTCTATTACAGATGGTATGGGAATAGTAGATACAATGAACTATATAAAATGTCCAGTATCAACAATTTGTGTTGGAATGGCAGCAAGTATGGGAGCAGTATTATTAGCATCAGGTGAAAAAGGAAAAAGATTTGCTACACCAAACTCAGAAATATTAATACATCAACCATTAATTGGTGGTGGAGGTCTTTCTGGTCAAACAACAGAAATAAAAATACATGCAGACCATATGGTAAAAACAAGAGATAAATTAAATAAATTATTAAGTGAAAAAACAGGTCAAAGTCTAGAAACAATCCAAAGAGACACAGAAAGAGACTATTATATGACTGCAGAAGAAGCACTAAAATATGGTTTAATCGATGGAATTATGGATACAAGAAAATAATCTTAAATAAATTTTAGGAGGGAAAATGGCAAATAGCAGTAAAAACAATAGTGTAAAATGCTCATTTTGCGGAAAAATGCAAAACGCAGTAGAAAGATTAATTGCAGGACCAGGAGTTTTTATTTGTGATGAGTGTATAAAAGCGTGTAATAGCATTTTAGAAGATGAGTTATATGAATTTGAAGATGAATATACATTAGACGAAAACGAAAAATTACCTACTCCATCAGAAATAAAAGAAATATTAGATGAATATGTAATTGGTCAAGAAGAAGCTAAAAAAACACTAGCTGTAGCAGTGTATAATCATTATAAACGTATTAATAATGTAGAAAAAAGTAAAGAATTTAATGATGTTGAAATACAAAAAAGCAATGTTCTATTATTAGGACCAACAGGATGTGGAAAAACCCTATTAGCTCAAACATTGGCTAGAATATTAAAGGTTCCTTTTGCAATAGCAGATGCAACAACATTAACAGAAGCAGGATATGTAGGTGAAGACGTAGAAAATATTCTACTAAAACTAATACAAGCAGCAGATTACGACATAGCAAAAGCAGAAAAAGGAATCATATATATAGACGAAATTGATAAAATAACAAGAAAATCCGAAAATCCATCAATAACTAGAGATGTAAGTGGAGAAGGAGTCCAACAAGCGCTATTAAAAATAATAGAGGGAACTGTTGCTTCAGTACCACCACAAGGAGGAAGAAAACATCCTCATCAAGATTTTATTCAAATAAAAACAGAAAATATTCTATTTATTTGTGGAGGTGCATTTGAAGGATTAGATAATCTTATAAAAGATAGAACAGGCAAAAAAACAATAGGATTTGGAACTAATTTAGCAATCGAACAAAAAGACAATGGTGAAATTTTTAAACAATTACTACCTCAAGACTTGCTAAAATTCGGATTAATTCCAGAATTTGTTGGAAGATTGCCAATAATAGCAACTTTAAAAGAGCTTGATAAAACAGCACTATTAGATATAATAACAAAACCAAAAAATTCTTTAGTAAAACAATATAAACGTTTATTCGAAATGGATAATGTTAATTTAGAATTTGAAGAAGAAGCACTAGAATTAATCGTAAATAAAGCAATCGAAAGAAAAACAGGAGCAAGAGGATTAAGATCTATTTTAGAAGAAATTATGAGGGACATAATGTTTGAAATACCATCAAATCCTAAAATAGAAAAATGTATAATAACAAAACAAACAATAGAAAATGGAGAACCACCAAAAATTATTATAAACGAAAACCTAAGCAATAGGCAAGATATCAAACAAAAACGAAAATCTACAAATAAAAAAATAGAAACTGCATAAAATTATTTGCATTTAAAATAATGATATGATAGAATAATACAGGTAAAGATAAAATTACGAAATGAGGGATAAAAATGACAATAATGGTTAAAAATATATTAACGGTAGTATATATAATAGTTTGTGTAGCTTTAATTATATTAGCAACTGTACAAGCAAAAGATAGTCAAGGTGCTTCTGGTGCAATTACAGGTTCTACAACTAATAACTTCTATGAAAAAAATAAAGGTAGAACAAAAGAAGGTGCGCTAAAAAAAGCAACTATATTTTTAGGTATACTTTTTGCAATTGGATCAGTTGGATTAAGCTTTTTATATTTAATGTAATAAAAAATGATGTTAATATAAATTGTAAAAATAAAGGGGGTTACAAATATAATGTAATCCCCTTTTTATAAATTTTATATCTGCACATTTCTAACATTACAATTAATGTTTTTTAAGTTATAAGTTTTTTGAATATGAAGAAAGTTTTCGAAAAAGATGCAGAATCAATGATGAGATGGCGAGAACTAAAAGGAGGTAATAAATGCAAGAGCAAAAAGAAAAAATATTAAATTTTATATCAGAAAAATCATATGTTCCAATGAAAGCTAAGCAAATTGCAGAAATAATGAGTGTTCCAAAAAATGAATATTCACACTTTATGCAAATACTAAAAGAATTAACACTAGAATACAAAATAACAGTAAATAAAAAAGGAAAATATAGTTTAGTAGACACAAAAAAATACAAAAAAGGAAAATTGCGCGTAAATGAAAGAGGATTTGGATTTGTAAAATTAGAAGATAGTGATGAAGAAATTTATATATCAGGAAAAAATATAAATAATAGTCTAAATGAAGACGAAGTATTAGTAGAAATAATAGAAAACTCAAAAAAAGATTCTCACAGAGAAGGTAAAATAATTAAAATAATAGCACGAGGAAAAGACACTATAGTAGGAGTTTTTGAATCAAGCAGAAATTTTGGTTTTGTAATTCCAGATGACAAAAAATTCGGATCAGATATATTTATATCCAAAAAGAATATTGGAAAAGCTAAAAACAAACAAAAAGTAGTTGTAAAAATAACTAAGTATCCAGAAAATGGAAAAAAAGCAGAAGGAATAATAACAGAAGTATTAGGAAATATTGATATGGCAGGAGTAGACATGCTTTCTTTAATTAAAGAATATGATTTACCATATGAATTTCCAGAAAATGTTATAAAAGAAGCTCAAAATACAGAAAAGCAAATATCTAACAAAGAAATAAAAAATAGATTAGACCTTAGAAAAAAAGTAATATTTACAATAGATGGTGAAGATGCAAAAGATTTAGATGATGCTGTATGTGTAGAAAAAACTGAATCTGGAACATACAATCTTATTGTAAGCATTGCAGATGTTAGTCATTATGTAAAAGAAAACTCAGAATTAGATAAAGAAGCAATAATAAGAGGTACCAGTATCTATATGATGGATAGAGTTATACCCATGCTGCCAAAAGAGCTATCTAATGGAATTTGTAGTTTAAATGCTAAAGAAGATAGACTAGCTATTTCTGTAATAATGGAAATTAATAAATCTGGAAAAGTAATATCTTCAGATATTAAAAAAAGTGTTATAAATGTAAAAGAAAGAATGTCATATACAAATGTATTTAAAATATTAAAATATGCTAAAAACGAAACCTTAGAAAAAGAAGAACTTGAAAGTATACAAAAATATATGCCATATATAGAAAAATTTTCATTAATGGAAGATTTAGCACAAATTTTAAAAGAAAAAAGAAACAAAGATGGAGCTTTAAATTTAGATGTTCCAGAAAGTAAAATAACATTGGATGAAAATGGAATTGCAATAGATGTAAAAAAATATGAAACAACTTTTGCAAATGAAATAATTGAACAATTTATGCTTATTGCAAATGAAGTTGTTGCAGAAAAATTTTTCTGGTTAGAAGCACCATTTATATACAGAGTTCATGAAGAGCCAGCAACTGATAAAATAGATGAGTTAAATAAATTCTTATTCAATTTAGGATATAAAGTAAAATACAATAAAGATAATATTCACCCAAAATCTTTTGCAGAAATATTAGAAAAGATTAAAGGCACTCCAGAAGAAAGAATTGTATCAAACTTAGTTTTAAGAACATTAAAAGTAGCAAGATACGAAAGTTCAAATAAAGGTCACTTTGGAATTGCAAGTAAATATTATTGCCACTTTACATCACCAATAAGAAGATATCCAGATTTATATATACACAGAATTATTTCTATGTATTTACAAAATAATTATAATATAAATGAAGACACTATAAATAAATATTCTGAACAATCAGTAAAATATGCAGAAAGGTCTTCTGACAGAGAAAAAATAGCACAAAAAGTAGAGCGAGATAGTGAAGACATAAAAAAAGCTGAATACATGCAAAACAAAATTGGTGAAGAATATGACGGAATTATTTCAAGTATAACATCTTTTGGAATGTTTGCCCAGCTAGAAAATACTGTTGAAGGATTAATCAGATTTGAAAATTTAGGAAATGAATACTTTATATATGACCAAGAGCGCAAATTATTAATAGGAGAGCAAAGTAATACTATATATAAAATTGGACAAAAAGTACGAATCAAAGTAATAGAGGCAAATAAGGAACTTAGAAGAATTTCATTTGAAATAGTATAATAACTTTTTTGAATATGAAACAAATTACCGAGAAAAATGTAGAATAAAGCGCGAACCAATTTCATTTTACTAGTAATTTAAAAATATTAGAAATAATTACTTTAGTTGACATTAGTTTACAAAAAATCAATTATTTTCTCAAAAGTACTTGCCAAACCCCACATATATTATGTATAATAGTAAATACATAATGTTTATGGAGGAGAGTAATGGAAGAGTTAGATTTAAAAAAATTAATAAGTATTTTTTGGAACAAAAGATTACAAATAATAATAATTTCATTAATTGCAGTAGTAATAGGAACTATATATTCTTTTTATTTTGTAACACCTAAGTACGAATCATACACAACTGTAGTATTAGTTAAAGATACAGCTAATACAGAGGAATCTTCAGAAATAACATCTTCAGATTTAGGATTAGCCAAAAACCTAATTGGAACATATAGTAAACTAGTAAAAAGCAAAAGTACATTAAGAGAAACAATAAACAATTTAGGAATTAATGAAACTGAAAGTATACTTGAAGATAAAATAACTGTTAGTGAAATAGAAAATACAGCAATGCTAAGAATAACAGTAAGAGATGAAAATCCAGTACAAGCAATGAAAGTTGCAAATGAAGTAACAAATGTATTTGCTAAAAAAGTAGCTGAAATATACAAAATTGACAACGTATACACAGTAGATCAAGCAGAAGAATCAATAACACCATGTAATATAAATCATGGAAGAGATATATTAATATTCCTAATAGTAGGTCTTGTGGTATCAATAGCATATGTGTTAATTGCAAATATGTTTGACAATACAATAAAAGATGCAGATGATATAGAAAGTAATACAGATCTTATTACTTTAGTTTCAATACCTTATGTAAATGATGAAAATAAAAAGGGAGGTATAAACTAAGATGAAAAATGAACTTATAACATTTATATCACCAAAGACACAAATATCCGAAGTTTTTAGAACATTAAGAACAAATATTCAATTTATGAATGTAGATGAAAGAATGAAATCAGTACTAGTAACAAGTACTGTTCCAGAAGAAGGCAAAAGTTGGATATCAGCAAATTTAGCAATAACTTTTGCTCAAGCTGGAAAAAGAGTATTAATAGTTGATAGCGATATGAGAAAAGGTAGACAACATAATATATTTGATGTAAGTAATGAAAAAGGATTATCAAATTACTTAATAATGACAACAAAAAATGATAGTTTAAATTCAATAGGCGAATATATTCAAAGTACATTTGTTGATAATTTATATGTAATGACAGCTGGAATGATGCCACCAAACCCATCAGAATTATTAACAAGTCAAAAAATGATTGATCTTATAAGATATTTAGAAGAAATATTTGATATAGTAATATTTGATGGAACACCTAGTACAATGGTTACAGATGCAATAATATTATCAAAATTTGTGAATGCTACATTAATAGTTTCAGCACACAAAATAACTAAAGTAGAAGATTTAAATCAAGTAAAAAGAAATATATTAAACGTTGGAGGAAAAATTGCAGGTGTTGTAGTAAATAAAATGCCAACAAGTAAAAAAGATAATGTAACAGGATATTATTACGAAAATTCTATTGTAGCAAGTAAAAAAACATGGCCAATTGTTAGTGCAAAATCAACTCCAAAGAAGAAAATAGAAGATGAAGAAATAAATGAAGTAAAAAGAAAAATAGAAGAAGTAGAAAATACAACTTCAAACAATGAAAATCTAAAACAAGATGTTGATATAAATGCAGTTTTAAAACAATTAAGCCAATATTTATCAGAAAACGATAAGAAGTAGGGGTGTAAAATGATTGATATACATTCTCATATACTTAATAATGTAGATGATGGATCTAATTCTTTGAATAATAGTATAGATATTCTAAAAAAAGCAGAACAAGCAGACTTTTCAGATATTATTTTAACACCACATTATATAGAAGAATATTATGAAAATACTAAAAAACAAATAAAAGAAAAAATAGCAAAGCTAAAAAAAGAAGTATATAAAGAGGATATAATAACAGAGTTACATCAAGGAAATGAAATATTATTAACAGAAAAAACACCAGAACTATTAATAAATTCCCAAATATCTACATTAGCAAATAGTAGATATATTCTATTTGAATTACCATTTTCAAATAAAATGTTAAATTTAGCACAAATAATATATATACTAAAAGCAAATGGATATATTCCTATACTAGCTCATCCAGAGCGATATACATATATACAAGAAAATCCTAATAACATAATAGAAATAATAAAACAAGGAGTGCTAATACAATCAAATTATGGTAGCTTTATAGAACAATATGGAAAAATTGCAAAACAAACAGCAGAAATTTTATTGGAAAATCACTTAATTCATTTTTTAGGAACTGATACTCACAAACAAGGATTTATATATGAAAATATAAATGAAATATTAAAAAAACTAGAATATATATCTGGTGATCAAAGATATATCAATGAAATAACAGAAGCAAATCCAAAAAATATAATAAATGACTTAGACATATATATAGATTGTCCAGAAGGAATAAAAGCGAAAAAAAAGCTATTTTTCTTCTAAATAGAACTTTCTTTTTAAAATAAAATCTTAATTTATTTTCAATTTGTATTGTGAAACTAAAAAGTTTCATAGTGTTTTCTATTATATAAAAAAGGGACGGACAAGATGATTGCCATAAAGCGAATTATCTTATCTGTCTCTCTTTGTGTCATCAAGTTAAGTAATATTTCTTAAGTATAAATAAAGTTCATGCTTTCAGTAAGGATATCTCTCAAAAAGATACTGAATAAAAAAATTATAATTATCTTCTTTTATATTTATAAAAACTCCCTTATCCAAACTAACCCACATGTTTGTATTTAAATATTTATCCTTATTATCCACAAAAGCAGCTACTATATCTGCTATTTCGATAGGATTTAAATAATGTTTTTCCCAATAAAGTGTATCACTTATTGTAAATTTAACCGAAAAAAATTTTTCTAAAAATTTACAAAGTTCTTCCGAATTTTCGCTATAAAGTTTTACCGTAGAATCCATAAAAAATCTCCATAAAAATATTTAATTTTAGTATTTGTTTTTTTTATTTATATATTCATAAGAATAAAATCCAATTTTTGTGAAAAAATATATATAATTAATTTTTTTCATATAAAGGGGTGGACACGATAAAAAGAGTTTTAAATTTTAGTATAATGATTTTTCTTATAATGGTTTGTTTAAGTGGATGTAATAATAAACAAGAAAACCAAGATATTGATAAAAAAATAGCTATTGAAATTGATTTTCTAGATGATCAAATTGCAAGTTTTATAGATATTATTACAGGTAATATTGAAACCAAATATGACATAGTTGAAGAAGAAACAAAAGTTAAAAGTAGTGAAAGCAATAGCGGAGAAAATAGTAGTAATCAAAAATCAAGTGAAGGTAGTAGCAGCAGTGGAGAAAGTGGTTCTGGAGGAAGCAGTGATAGTACAGATGTTACAACTATGTCTATGCAATATAAAGAGCAAAGTGAATCTAACAAAAGAAATTGGGATGAAATTAAAGAAAGCATTGAAAGTTTATATATATCATGGGCTACAATTCAAAGTGATATAAACATAAAAGAAGGTATTAGTGACGAAAAATTAATTGAGATAAATGGCAGTTTTGATAATTTATTAATATATGCAACAGAGCAAAATGAAGTTAATTTTATAAAAGAATCTGTAAAAATATATAACAATATAATAGATATAGCAGAAAAAATAAATTACGATAAAAACAAATTATATGTATTAAAAGTGAAAAAAACAATTTATGAAGCATATTCTAATGTTTTAGAAGAAAATTGGGATTTAGCAAAAAATAATGTAGAGCTTGCAAATAATTATTTACAGAATATAGATAATATAGAAAGTAAGATTACAATGATATTTAAAAATCTGTTAGATAGTACAAATAAAAAGGATAGAAAAATATTTTTTATAAAATATTCGGATGTAGTTAATGAATTAAATTATTTGAGTATTTAGAGAATCTATAAGTCTTTGTTAAATCTTTTAAATCAAGATAGTATGAATAAAGTTACCGAAAAAGCCGCAAAATCGATATGTGAATGGGATTATATATTATTTGATATTCAATTCACATATCGATTTTGTGGCTTTTTCTAATTCTGTTAATAATTTAAATTTTTTTATTTTGAAGAATATACCCATCTATATTTCCAACTTTCATAAAAAATGTGACTTTTACAAATAAAAATTTCCATATTTTGATTAATTTTATAAATTTTTCCGTATGAATTGACTTTACTTTATCAATAATGATATACTAATTTTGTAAAAAATTGCAAAAGAGGAGTGTGAAAAATGTTAAAAAATAACATTTTGCAGAAAAAAAAGAAATTTATAAGTATAGTTATGTTGATAATTCTTATTATATATATTTGTGCAAGCCAATTATTACAAATAAAATCTTATGCAGCACAAACAACGGAAAGCTATTCTTCAAGTAAAATAAGTAAATATCCAGGATATAAAGCACTAATTGATAATTTAAAATCTAAATATCCAAATTGGAAATTCAAAATCCTATATACAGGACTTGATTGGAACCAAGTAATAAAAAACGAAACATCTGCATCACATGGAAGAAATATTGTAGATAGTAGTAAAACAGGTTCTTGGATATGCAACACATGTGGAGATAAATTATATGATACTGGAAGATGGAAATGTGCATCAGAAGTATCAGTTTCATATTATATGGATCCACGTAATTGGTTAAATGAAGATTATATTTTTCAATTTGAAAATTTATCATACGATTCAAATACTCAAAAGATAGAAGGTGTAAATAAAATAATTTCAGATGCCCCATGGATGCAAGGTAGTTCAATAACATATACAAAAACAGATGGAACTACTGCGACAATAAATAAATCATATGCGCAAATAATAATGGAAGCATCAAAACAAGCTAACATGAGCCCATACCATTTAGCATCAAGAATAAGGCAAGAACAAGGAACAGGTAAAACAGCAAGTTCTACTGCTAAAGGTACATACGAAGGTTATGAAGGATATTATAATTATTGTAATATAGGGGCATCTGGAAGTTCCGAGTCAGCAATAATAGTAAATGCATTAAATTATGCTAAAAATAAAAAATGGACAGACCCAGAAACTGCAATAAAAGGAGCTGCATTATATATTGCTCAAAGTTACATAAGTGTTGGTCAATCCACAGTATATTTACAAAAATTTGATGTAGATAATAGTGATGGAAAATTATATTACCATCAATACATGCAAAATGTGTCTGCAGCAGTAAGTGAAAGTTTAACTGTAAAAAAATCATATTCCGATATGAAAATGTTAAACAATAGCTTTACATTTTTAATTCCAGTATATGAAAATATGCCAGAGGAGGTATCTGCTTCACCAGATAGTTCAACAATTGTAACACAAAGTGTTAAAGTAACAGGAAATGATATTCAAGTAAGAAATTCACCATCATTACTAGGAACCGTGCTTATAAAATTAAAGAAAGATGATGTAGTACTAAGAATTGAATGTGCTGCAAGTGAGGTAGGCGGATATTATTGGGACAAAATTGTATTACCATCTGGAGCAAAAGGATATATAGCAAGAAATTATTTAACACAAATAAAAGATGTAACAAATACTAATATATCAGCAGTTGCAAATACAAGTGTAAACTTAAGAAACGGACCAGGAACAAGTGGAACAGCTATTGTTACAACATTAATTTCAGGACAATCAGTAACAATAATTGAAAAAGGTGTTTACAACAATTTAAATGAACATAATTGGGTAAGAGTAAAACTTTCAAATGGAACACAAGGATACATAGCAGAGCAATATTTAACAGAAGTAGGCAACAACGGAAATAATAATAATGAAAATAATAATAA
>JAGALX010000040.1 GCA_017625035.1 Clostridia bacterium | reverse complement strand
TTTATCAGCAGATAGAATTCAAGTAGCTCTAAATAAATGGAAAGTTGAAAAACTAGCTGATGAACATTATAGATTTAATGATATAGATGATAAGGATTTAAAATTAATTTTAGACTCTTTTGACATCAAATTGCCAGTTAAATTATACAAACCAATTGATTTTAGAATGTTAAAAAATAATATTAAATTATCATAGTAGTGCATAAATGTAGTGCATAAAAAAAAGACATTAAATAAAGGTAAAATCAGAAAAAATCCAGTCATAGTCTATGTTTTTAGACTTTATCGACTGGATTTTATTACTATTTCAAGGCAAACTCGGGTTATACCATAAATTTTTATCTAAAAAAAGACATATTTTTTATTTTATATAAATAAAGAGTAAAAAGACTATCGATTTTAATCAATAGTCTCATAAATATCACTTATATTTTCTTATTACATCTTTAATATGTGAAATAATTTTCTTACAAATATCTTTTTGTAGATTCATAATATCACACACCGCTAACAAATCATCTTCTGTTGGGTTACCATTAGAATTAACTGTCATTTAGTGTTCAAATTTATTAGGTAATTTTGTTATGTCATATGCTAAAGATAAAGTATAACTTTTTATATTTTCCCAAGTTTGCCTCAAAATATTTATATAAATTAAAATTCTAAACAGATTTTATATTTTTAATATAATTTCTGTTTTTTTTATTGATTTTTTCTTTAAAATGTGTTTTAATATAATTAGTGCATTAGTGCATTGTAAAGGTGGCGAAATTATGTTTTTAGATATATTTAATAACAACGAAAAAATGTACATAAGAATTTCAGAATCTTACAGGGTATATTCTGAAGAAAAAAAGAAATTTGTTAATAGAAAACGAACAATTAAAAATATTGGCCCTGTTTCTAAATTTGATGATGGTAAAGAAAATTTCATAGAGAGATTACGTGCTTCTTTTAACGCAGGTACTCCTATCATCAAAGAATTAGAACCATATGTTTCCAAGGATGTAAAAAAAGAAATTTATAATTTACAAATTCATGAAGGTACTGAAGAATGCATTGGACATCCAAAATTATTTTCAAATTTACTTTTAGATAAGTTAATGGAAGAAATTGGATTAACACAATACATTAATGTATACAAGACATACGACAAAATAACATATGATGTTTTAGGTTTTATCAAGTTATTAATTTATGGAAGATTATTAAATCCAGCTTCTAAAATAGCAACAGTTAATCAAAACGATGATTATTATAATAAAATAATCGATGATGGAAGCTATAAATATAATGTGTTTGATTCGTTAGATTTTATCTACAAACATAAAAATGCATTTTTTAATAGAATCGATCAAACATTAAGAAAAAAAGTTGGTAGAACAACAAATATTATATATTATGATGTCACAAACTTCTTCATATTCACCGAAGATAAGGGATATGAGTGTGATGATGAAGGAAATAAAATATACCACAGCATAGCAACAAATGGAGTTTGTAAAGAAGAAAGAAAACTACCAATTGTACAAATGGGGCTTTTAATGGATGAGCAAGGCATACCTATTTCTATCGAAGTATTTCCAGGTAATACATTAGACCATTTAACAATGCAAAAATCATTTAATAATTCTGTTGATTTTATCAAAGATAAAAACAATAGATACATTTTTGTCAGTGATAAAGGAATTGGTCGTGGCGGAAATCCTAAATTTTCTATAGAAAATGGGAATGGATACTTGGTAAGCAAGAGTGTAAGAGGATCTACTAAAGTTGAAAAGAAATGGATAATTAGTGATGAAGATTTTGTTTATAATACAGATGATTTCAAAATAAAAACAAAAACTTACACAAAAAACTATACTCTAGAAAACGGAACCGAATTAAAATCTAGCGAGAAAATAGTAAGCTATTGGTCAAAAAAATTTTACACAAAAGAATACGAAGAACAAAAATCTTTCTATGATACATTAAAACAAATTATTGAAAACCCTGAATCTTTCCCATCAAATAGATTAAACAATAGTAAAATTAAAAAATATCTTAAAAAACAAGTTTTAAATGATGAAACGGGCGAAATTATAGATTCGGAAAATCTAAAAGCAATAATTGACATTGATAAAGTAAATGAAGAATTATCTTTATTAGGTTGGTATTCTATTATAACTTCAGAAACAAATATGAATGAAAACGAAATAATTGAGACTTATCATAATTTAGTTGATATCGAAGACCAATTTAGAGTTATGAAATCAACTTTAGAAACTAGACCTTTATATGTAAGAACTGATGAACATAGAATAGCACATCTAACACTATGTACAATAGCATTAATACTTCTTCGATTAATTCAAAGAGCAATAACAAATAAATTTAATGATACTTTATCAGCAGATAGAATTCAAGTAGCTCTAAATAAATGGAAAGTTGAAAAACTAGCTGATGAACATTATAGATTTAATGATATAGATGATAAGGATTTAAAATTAATTTTAGACTCTTTTGACATCAAATTGCCAGTTAA
>JAGALX010000039.1 GCA_017625035.1 Clostridia bacterium | reverse complement strand
TTCTAGAATTATAAAATTCTAAAAAATCATTTTCGTTAATAGTTTCTACACTTTTCATATTTTCCTCTGAATAAGATTATAACAAAAAAAGAGTTGCGGGAGCAACTTTTAAAGGAAAAATTTATTTTTCCTATTTTTTATTTTACTCTTATCCATTTTACTTACTCCTCTACAAATTACTATTTATCTAATCCTTATAATAACATAAAAGCAAGATATTATCAATTAATATCTTGCTTACATATACTTTTATATTCTAGTTAAATCTAATATCCATTCGATCCACCCTCTAATTGTTGATGCTCTTCTTTTATAAGTACTTTCGCTTTCAATATTATATAAATTACTATTTTTCATTATTTCAACTGTATCAAGAACTGTAGGTTTTTCTGCTCTATCAAAATATAACTTTAAATAATTGTAAAAAACTTCGTGCTTTAAAATTAATTTTGCAAATTCTAATTGCCTTTGCTTATATCTTAAATTTAAAATTTTCCTTCCGGTACTATTTAAAGTAAATACTATATTATCTTGATGTTTTATTTTATATATTAATCCTAGATATCTTGCAGCATCTGTATAATAATTAGTTTGTCTCTCATCAAATGCATAGTTTTCAGTAATTTCATTTTTTGTTTTTGACTCTTCAAATAATAATTCACATAGATTAATAATTCTATCAAAAGAGTCTGCTTGTGGAAATGCAATTTCTGGTTCTTCTTTAAACTCAGTAATACCATTAAATACATTTTGAATATCTTGTATATCTAATTCGGTATCTTCTATACTATATTTTTTGCTTCTAACTAATCTAATTGAACTATAATCGTTATCATCTTCAAATTCATACTCATATACATTAAAAATTCCATTTGAATAAACCATATATATAGGTCTCACAGGTTTATTTATTTTATTCTTCCAAAGCCTATATGGATAGTATAATTGTCTAACTATAAAGTCATCAGAAATAACATTTTTAGCTTCAATTAAAGCTAAACTATTAAGTCCTTCATACCCACCATCTATTTCAATTCGTGAATTTCTAACAGATACATTAACATATTCATTATCTTTTTCTTTATTGTTAATAACAAATTCAAAGTTTCCAGAACCCATTTTTCCACTTATAGTTGGAACAAGCTCTTCTTCATCTAAGAAATCTTCTAAGATTCGTGTAATATATGCACAATTAATAGCCAATGCTTCACTTGTTATATTATTATAATCTAAACTTTGAATATATTCTGGAAAACTAATTTTAATAATTTCATCATCTTTTGTTTCTTCAAATTTCATATAAGTTTGAAATTTTGCTATCATATAACTATTACTAGTAATAGGCAATATTGCTAAATTATTTTCTTTAAACAACTCTGGTAAGTTAGCACTATTATCAAATTTTGTCATAAGTCTAGCCTCTCTGAATTCATTTATCTGTTTAGCAGTTATTTCAAAATATCCTTTTTGATTAATTTCCTCTAGAATATGATATTTATCAAATAATAATTGCCAAGCTTCTTTATTAGTTGTACATCTACTCATAATTTCTTACCAACACCTCGCTTACGGCTCCTCTATTATTACCATTACTATTTATTGCTCTCTTTGCTTTAATAGTAACAATATTATAATCTTTATATAATTCCCTTATAAATTCACAATCTGAATTTGATAATAAAAACTTAACACCTTTTTTATTAAGTGTATCACATAATTCTTTTAATCTTATTTGTTCAGTTTCGCCAAATCCACTCTCATTGTAGCCTGTAAAGTTAGATGTTTTTGATATAGGTGCATATGGTGGATCAAAATAAACAAAATCATCTTTTTTTGCAGTCTTTACTGTTTTTTCAAAATCTCCATTCAAAAACTTAATATTAGATTCATTAAAATATTTATTTACTGCTTTTAATGTAATGTCATTTACGATATTAGGATTTTTGTAACTACCAAATGGTGAATTAAATTCTCCCATACTATTAACTCTATATAATCCATTGTAGCAAGTTTTATTTAAATATAAAATTCGAGCAGCTCTATCTATACCTGTCAATTTATTATATTTTTGTGGTTCTCTATCTAGTTCTCTAACTTTATAATAACATTCTGAAGTATTTGAATACATTTTTTTATCAGATAATTTTTCTATTAACTCATCAACATTATTTTGAATTACACTATATAAATTTATTAATTCTTTATTAATATCGTTTACTATCGCTTGTTTTGGTTGAAGTTCAAATAATACTGCACCACCACCTATAAATGGTTCAAAATATGTATTAAATTTCTTTGGAGAATATTTTTTTATTTCAGGTAATAATTGTCTTTTTCCTCCAACCCATTTTACAACAGGTGCAACTAATTTGTTGTTTTTTTGTACAGCCATTGTGAACCTCCTTTCAAATTTCAAAAGTATAATATCATAACTAAAAAAAATAATCAAGAGTTTTTATAAAACTTTTGTTCGTTGTGAGTTTTTTAGAATTCCGTGTGAACGAATTCAGTGCTTGCTAGCTAGGACAAGAAGTATAATTTAAAATAAAGTTATTATTTCATTATCACACTGAAAGAATAACTTAATTTCAGTTTTATAGTCAAATTAATTTTAAACAAATTACCACCATAACTATTATGCATTGTGAGTATTTAGTTTAATATTTTTATTTCTTTATTTTTAAATATGGGGTTGGGATTTTTCCCATTATGCAGAATTTCGTGTGAACGAATTCATTGCTTGCTGATACAAAAAATGAATTTTTCTTCATTTTTAAAGCACATATATTAGTACCTATTTTTGTACTTATCAAAGTTCTTTTTAGTATGTTTATAGTACATAAAAATGTTCCTTCTTTGTTCATTTAATTTATTCTTTTTAATATTTATTAACAATAAAAAAAAAACAATATTTTATAGATATTGCTCTTTATATAAACATATAAATTGTAAGTTATATAATTAATTAATAAAATCTTTTGCATAATAATACATATCTATACAATGTAGATCTCCATCCCATATTTCTTCTTCATAATTATCAACAAAAAAATTTTTTACTGTATGATGATATGTTTTAAAACCATTTAGCACATAAAATGGTATCATATTTTCAGTAGTTCCAACAATCATTCTATTGTATTGTGATTTATATATATTAAATACATATTTAATTAATTCACTTGCATAACCTTTACCTCTATAATCTTTTTTTATTGCAATATTTTTTAATTCACAAGTATCTTCATCTACTTTAGTTATAATTACTTCACAAGCTACTTTATTCTCTATTAAACCTATATACAACTCTCCATCTTGCAAATATTTCTTAATTACATTTTCATCTGGATCCGCATTCAGTAATAAATCCATATATTCTTCTTTTTTAGTATCTATCCTTTTTATTTTCATAAATTATTAATCTCATTACAAATTATTCTTTTCCATTATATCATACTTCCTAAACTTTAGTATATTTATATCAACTTTTATATAACAAATTATTATATTCGTAAAAAATTTCAAACACTTCCTCAAAAAATTCCTTTATAGATATAGAGGGGGATTTTTTTATATCCTTATAAACATATCAAATTTTTAAATACAATTTTTTAAAAAATTTTTCTAAAAACTCGGGACTTTTTGAATTTTAATTCGCCTATGTTAAATGAAAAAGAAAATAAAATGTATCCTTTTTTGATTTTTTAGTGCTGTTCATTATAGAAGGACAAAATTTTTTAAAATTTTGAAAACCTTATATTGAAATATAAAGGATTATACAAGATTTTTAGTAATTTAAAGTTCAAAAAAGACCATTGACAATGCATAGATGTTATGTTAAATTTGGACTCGAAGGGTAACCGGAGTATACCAAATAACTTAAATATCATGCAAAACAATATTTAAGTTAGGAGGTGTAACTATGGAAAAGCTTGATAATATAGTTATGTATTCGCCAGAAGATGTTAGAAAACTTTTGCATTTGGGTAATACTAAATGTTTAGAATTATTCAATTCAGAAGATTTTCCAAGCATAAAAATTGGACGAGCATTTTGGGTAAAAGCAGATTGCTTAGAAAAATTTTTAAGTGAAAAACATGTTATTGGAAATAAAAGCGAAGATTTATTTTAACGGACAAGTAAATTTTTAAAAAATAACTATTTACAAGAACGCCCTGAACTACATAGAGTACACATTAAAAATTTTATTGGTACAAGAGTAAAGCAGGGTAGTTTCTTCCTAAAATAAGGAGGTACTAAATGCAACACTCAAAAGGAATTACAGTTGGAACATATACAATAAAAACAAAGAAAAAGGTAAATGCCTTACCTATCTGTCCAACTTGTAAGAATTGTAAAGATAGGTCAATTTGTAGCAATAGAAAAAAACTTACAAAATGCTCTATATGTAAAAATTGTTCGAATGCAGCAGAATGTGATATTTTCTATATCTCATCTTGTTCAAAAGCAATATTAAATTTAGGTAGAAGTCCTCAAACAGGAAAAGAAATCAAAAAAACTTTTACTGGAAAGACTGAAGATGAAGCTTTATACAAACTTTATCAATTTAAAGATAATGTAAAAAGAAATGGACTACCAAAGAATATGCTACAAAAAACAGTTGTAACTATATATACTTTAGGCTGTCAAATGGAAGAAATTAAAAAGTCTAGAGGTAAAATTGGAACAAATGCATATAGAACAAATATGAGTACATTGAAAAGAATTTCAAATTATGATTTTGCTAATATTCCTATTGAAAAGGTTAAAAGAGAAAGCATTGAAGATTTTCTTGAAGATGAAAGAAATAAATCAAATTCTATAATAAAAAAAGATTATGGAATGCTTTCAAGAATATATGATTATGCTGAAGAAAATGATTATATTAAAAAGAATTTTTTTAGAGGATTTAACAAAATTGAAAAAACTCAAAGTAAAATTGCTACAAAACAAGTTAATCCAATGACATTTGATGAAGAAAAAAGATTTAAAGAGTATTTAAATAATAATTATCATCCATTTAGAAATCTTGTCTTGATTGAATTGTACACTGGAATGAGATTAGGAGAAATCATTGCTTTAAATATATCTGATGTAGATATAAAAAGTAATACAATTTATGTTAGCAAAATATTAACACATGACGAAAATCACAAACCTTACATACATGATTCTGCCTTATCTCGAACAAAGGACGGTGCTAGACTTGTACAGATTAACAATATTTTTAGAGACAAAGTTATTGAAGCAATAAATAATGCTGAAACAAATATTGATAATAAAGAAAAATTATTATTCTGTCAAGATAATGGCTCACTTATTTTAGAAAGTAGTGTAAATAGTTATTTAAAAAAAGTTGCAAAAGAAGTTGGACTAAGTTATTGGAAAGAATTTAGTTCACATAGGCTGAGACATACTTTTGCAACAAGATGCATCGAAGCAGGAATTTCTCTACCTGTACTTCAAACATTAATGGGACATCATGATATTCAAACAACCATTAATGAATATGGAAAAGTTTTTAACTTTTATCAGAGAAAAGAAAAAGAAAAATATATAAATTATGTAACAGATGGAATAAGTGAGATGTAAGCAAAATTGAAATTAATTGAATAGATAAAAAATTACTTAAAAATTTCAAGGTCAAATTTCAAGAATAGAATTAAAACTTTGAAATGCAGTAATTACAATAGATGTGTGTTGTATCGAGGTAGTCACCTCGACCATAGAAAGGAGCTTTTTACAAGCTCCTTTATTTGTGGTGCGACGGGCATGTCGTTTAGTTAATCGGTGAGAGTCCGTAGTGGAGGTACATATCGCCAACCACATAGTGAAGCACAAGCGTTCCATCGTGAGGTGTGACGTGGAGGAAGTGTGTAGCAAAATCTTGGCTTGATG
>JAGALX010000038.1 GCA_017625035.1 Clostridia bacterium | reverse complement strand
TTGTATAATTAAATACATAAGAGATACCTCCTTTGAATATTTGTTTTTTTTGTGTAAAAATATTCTATCAAATCGGTATCTCTTTTTCTATATTTAATCTACATAATTTAATTTATTTCCCTACTAAAAGTTTATACTAACATTTGCTACTTCTATATTTACGTTTTTCCCTTTTATTTGCTTACCATTCATTCCGGTTAATATATCTTCAACATAGCTTTCAGGAACATCTACAAAAGAAAATTTATCTAATATATTTACTTTTCCAATTTCTTTACCTGAGATTGCGGTGTTTGCAGACATACTTCCTATAATATCTTTTACCATTATTTTATCTTTTTTGCCTAGGCTAAAAAATAATCTTACAAATCCATTTTCATCAACTTCGTACTCACAACTTTCAGTAGTTTCGCTAGTATTTTGTCCATTAATCATTGTAAACATTGCTTTTGCCAATTCTTTCAAATCTATGTTTTTATCAGAAATTAATTCATCAAAAATATCTGATTTTATGAATTCTTTTTTATCAATTATATTTTTTATTTGATTTACAAGTTCAATATCCTTTGCTTTGTTTATTTCTGTAATTGTTGGCACATTTTGGTAATTTATTTTTGTTTTAGCATATTGCTCAATTTCTTTTAATTTATTACGCTCTTTTCCAACAACAAATGTTATTGCTTTACCAATATTTTTGTTTCTTCCTGTTCTTCCAATTCTATGTACATAGTACTCATTTTCTTGAGGAATATCATAATTTATAACTAAGTCTAAATTTGCGATATCAATTCCCCTTGCTGCAACATCTGTTGCTATAAGAATTTTTATATCTCCTTTTTTAAATTTTTTAATTGTTCTATCTCTTTGATCTTGCTTTATATCTCCATGAATAATATCTACATTATATTTTTTTAATTTTAAATAATCATATAGCCCATCTACTTTTTTCTTTGTATTACAAAAAACGATTAGTTTTTCTGGTTTGTATAAATCAATAACTCTTGTTGTTATTTCATCTTTCATGTTATTTTTAGTTTGAAAAGCTATTTGGTCTATATTTTCTACAGTTAACTCTTTTGCCTTAATTTTTATTTTTTTTGGATTTTTTAAATATTTTTTTGTTATCGCCATTATTTTTTCATTCATTGTTGCAGAAAATAATAATGTTTGTCTTTCTTCTGGCACTTCTTGTAATATAGTTTCTATATCTTCTCTGAATCCCATGTTTAACATTTCATCTGCTTCATCTAAAATTACCATTTTAACATCTTTTAATTTTAAAGTTTTCTTTCTCATGTGATCCATTATTCTTCCTGGTGTTCCTACTACAATTTGTACACCTCTTCTTAATGGTATTATTTGCTTTTCTATGGATTGACCACCATATACTGAAAGTATTTTTAGATTTTCCACATATTTAGTAAATTTTCTAAGTTCATCTGTTATTTGACAAGCTAGCTCTCTTGTTGGCGCTAATATTAATATTTGAGTTTTTTTGTTTGCTACATCAACATTTTCTATTGCTGGTATTCCAAAAGCTGCTGTTTTTCCAGTACCTGTTTGTGATAGTCCGATAATGTCTTGTCCATTCATTACTTCTGGTATTGATTTTTGCTGAATTTCGGTTGTTTCACTATATCCTATATCATTTAAAGCTTTTAATATTTTTTCTGATAAATTTAGTTCATTAAATTTCATAATTTCTCCCTTTTTTTTACTACATTTATTTTTATAAATTTCGGAAAAAATTTGACTTAAAACAAATATATAAACTTGTTTTTAAGTCAAATTATTATCAATATATAATTGCTTATTGTTTTCTTTTTTTAATATTTGCTAATAAGCATAACTTTCCAAATTTTATATTTGTTAGTATAGCATATATTTTTGTTTTAGTAAAGCTTATGTTAACTTTTTTAAAAAATTAGCGAATAGGAACGGAGAAATTAATTCAATTATAAGTAAATCAATTTCTCCGTCCATTCGTCATTTTTAGTTTTCAACAGCAAGTTTGGCTAATTTTAGAGCATCATCAAATTCATTTGCTACACATATAAAACAAGCATTATGACAAAATGTTGCGGTTTTAATTCCTGTTACCTTTTGTAAATCTTCGTTTCTAAGTCCTGCCCATTCTTGTGGAAATCTTTTTCTATTTTCAAAGCTTCCTAATGCTTTTGGTATAGCTCTAATCGTATAACCAGTTCTATTTGATTTAAAAACTGCATACAATATTTCTTCTGCTTTTTTCTTTTTAGATTCTAATACAAACTCTTGGTATGGCATAAATTTATCTAATATTAATATCCCATTTTCTGATTTTTCTATTGCATCTTCTACAAATTCTTTCGCTGCACATTTAGAAATTACTGACTGGATTTTATTTTCAAATATCTTTTTAGCAATTTCTAAAGCTTCTGCAAATTTTATATCAGGGTCGATATCTTCGTTCCATCTTGGATTAAAACTTTCAATTACATCTGATAAAGTTTCCAATCTTATTTCTATTTTTTCAAATGGAATTTGTCCATTATCGCCAGCGTCTATAAATTGAACAAAACTTTTATCAAACATTTTAAAGCAATCATCTATATTATTACAGTTTAAAGTTTCTAAATATTTTTTACCATATTCTTTCCAAAGTAGACCAAAAGCAGCATACTTTATACCAGATTCTCTTTGACCATTACCACCTATTTGGTGATGATCAAACTTTCCTCCTCCAATGTCATATACTATTTTTTCTTCTAAATTTATATTATCAACTTCTGGTAATCTTATTAAATTTATATTTTTATAAATTTGCTCTAACAAAATTGTTCCAAAAACCTCATCTGCATGAAATTTTCCTGCATGTGTTATAAAATTAGCATCATTAATGTTTTTTACTAATTCAATCATATTTTGCCCTCCTTTGAAATTATTTGATATTATAATTCAGAGCTTGAATAAATTCAAGTATTAATTTCTAGTATTTTCCGACATATTAATCCTGCAAATGTGTCCCAATTTCCCTAAAATGGGAAATCAGAACCGTCCCTATTTCCCACTTGACTTATTTTTTATCCTCTTATATAATCATAGCAATAAAAGGAGGTGCGTTTTTTGAATAGAAAAACTACAAATAAGGGCAGAAAATTAAACCCTAAAAAAGTATGCATTTTTGCATTAATAATTCTTATATTTTTACTTATTATTATATCAAAAACATCAAAATCACCAAAGATTTCATTGAATGGTGCATCAACTATTGATATACCACTAAATACAAATTACACAGATGAAGGAGCATCTGCCAAATATGGAAAAAAGGATATATCTGGCAATATTCAAACATCAAACAACATAGATACTAGCAAAGTTGGAAAATATGATATTACTTATACGGTAAAACACAAAAATAAAACTACTTCGACAACTAGAACGATTAATGTTGTTGATACAGAAGCACCAGTATTAACATTAACTGGTGAATCTGAAATTAACATTGCACAAGATTCCACTTATCAAGACCTTGGATGCTCTGCAATAGATAATTATGATGGTAATATTACTACAAAAATTTCTATAGACACCAATATCGACACATCTGAACTAGGAACTTACACTGTAAATTATACAGTAAAAGATTCTTCAGGAAATGAGTCAAAAATAACTAGAAGTGTTAATGTAGTAAAAAGAGGATCTAAAAATATATCAACCAAAAAAAATAGTGGACTTCCTGTATTAATGTATCATTTCTTTTATGATGAAACAACAGGGGACACTGGAAAAGACGCAAACTACATGGAAATTCATGATTTTGAAGAGCAATTAAAATATTTAACAGAAAATAATTATTATTTCCCTACTTGGGACGAAGTAAAAAATTATGTTGAAGGAAAATCTTGTTTGCCAGAGCATAGCATTGTTATTACAGTTGATGATGGAGATAAATCGTTCTTTGATTTAGCAGTACCCATTATTGAAAAATACGATGTAAAAGTAACTTCTTTTATAGTTACTTCTTGGATTGAAGATAAAAACTACTTAAAACAATTTAATTCTGGTAAAATACTATTTGAATCTCATTCACATGATATGCATAGATCTGGTACTAATGGAAAAGGTAGATTTTTAACACTATCTAAGGAAGAAGCACATTCAGATGTTACAACATCACAATCATTTATAGGAAATTCTACAGTATTTTGTTATCCATTTGGCCACTATAGTGATTCTTGTGTAGAAGTATTAAAAGAGGCCGAATTTAATCTTGCTTTTACTACAAAATATGGAAGAGTTCGCCCTGGAGATAAACCTTATGAACTTAGTAGAATTAGAATGTCAAAAGGTGATAGTTTAAAATCATTTATATCAAGAGTTAGTTAAATTAATTTCATCGATTGCACAAAAAAAAGACCATTTAACTTGAAGTTAGCTTTTTAAGCAACCTTAGTTAAATGGTCTTTTTTATTTATTTTGCGTAATCAACTACTCTAGTTTCTCGTATAACATTTACTTTTATTTGTCCTGGATATTCCATTTCTTCTTCGATTTTTTTAGCAATATCTCTAGACATTATAACCATTTGATCATCAGATATTTTTTCTGGTTTTACTAAAACTCTTATTTCTCTACCTGCTTGAATAGCAAATGATTTTTCTACACCTTCGAAAGAATCTGCAATTCCTTCTAGATTTTGTAAACGTTTAATATAATTTTCCAAAGTTTCTCTTCTTGCACCAGGTCTTGATGCAGAAATAGCATCAGCAGCTTGTATTAATACTGCTTCTATACTTTGTGGTTCAACATCTTCGTGATGTGCTTCAACTGCGTTAATTACTATTGGATTTTCCTTATATTTTTTAAGAATTTCTACACCTATTTCTACGTGTGTTCCTTCCATATCATGATCTAAGGCTTTTCCAATATCATGTAATAATCCTGCTCTTCTGGCTATTTTAGTATCTAATCCTAATTCGTCAGCTATAATTCTTGCTAAATTTGAAACTTCGATTGAGTGGTTTAGAACATTTTGACCATAACTTGTTCTGTATTTTAATTTTCCAATTAATTTGACTAAATCGGGATGGAGACCAATTACTCCAGTTTCCATAACAGCTCTTTCACCTTCTTCTTTGATGATTGCTGATACTTCTTCTTTGGCTTTTTCAACCATTTCTTCGATTTTGGCAGGATGGATTCTACCATCATCGATTAATTTTTCTAGTGCTACTTTTGCTACTTCTCTTCGTAGTGGATCGAAACCAGAAATAACAACAGCTTCTGGAGTGTCGTCAATAATTAGATCAATTCCAGTTAAAGTTTCTAGGGTTTTAATGTTTCTTCCTTCTCTACCTATTATTCTACCTTTCATATCATCACTTGGTAATGATACTATAGATACTGTAGTTTCAGAAGTGTGGTCTGCAGCACATTTTTGTATTGCATACCCTATAATTTCTTTAGCATTTTTTTGAGCTTTTTCTTTTGCTTCTTCGTCTAATCTTTTTATAAGCTCTGCTTTTTCAGTTACAATTGATTTTTCTACCTCTGAAAGTAAATATTGTTTTGCTTCTTCTACAGATAATCTTGAAATTCTTTGTAATTCATCTGTTTGTTTAGAGATTATTTCTTCAATTTCTGCTTTTTTAGATTCGATTTCGTTGTCTTTCTTTTGTAGTTTTATTTCTTTTTGCTCTAATTGTTCTAGTTTGTTTTCTAAGTTTTCTTCTTTTTGCAATATTCTTCTTTCTTGCAATTGTACTTCGCTTCTTCTTTCTTTAATCTCATCATCTAACTCTTTTCTTGAATTCATTATTTCTTCTTTTGCTTTAAAAATTTCTTCTTTTTTTCTATTTTCAGCTTCTTTTACAGCAGAATCAATAATTCTTTTAGCTTCTTCTTCGGCTACTCTTAATTTAGATTCGGCAATTCTTTTTCTCATTGTATATCCTACAAAAAAGAAAATAATTGCAGAGATTAGAAAGACAGCGATATTGATTATTATATTTTGCACAATCTAACACCTCTTCCTATTTAATTTTCAATGTACAGTTTAAATATATATAATTTTTTTATTTTAATTTAATATATTTTTACTAACAACCATATTTTATATTTATTATTGTTAACTGTCAAGTAGTTTTTATAGAACATATAAATAAATTGAAAAAAATTGCAAAATTGTTCCTGCTAGTACGAATATATGCCATACAGAGTGCATGTATTTGTGTTTTTTTCCTAATCCATAAATTGCTGCTCCTATTGTGTATATTATTCCGCCTAGTGCAAGTAAAATAAGTCCATTAAAATCTAAATTCTTATATACTTGCTTTATTGCTCCTATAATGGTCCATCCCATTACTAAATAACATATCATTGATATCTTTTTGAATTTTTCCAAATTTACTGCATTTAATACTATTCCTAGTACTGCTGCTCCTAAAACTATTCCAAATAGTGACCAACCTAGCGCTCCTTTTAGTGTTACTAGTGTGTATGGCACATATGTACCAAAAATAAGTAGAAAAATACTACAGTGGTCGAATATTCTAAAAACTTTTTTGGCTTTTGATGTTGGTTTAAAACTGTGATATAGTGTTGACATTAGATATAGTATAATCATAAAACTGCCATATAAAGATGAACTTACTACACCTATTGTATTTCCTTCTATTGCAGATTTTACTATGCATAGTACCATTCCAGCTATTGCGAGGAACATGCCTATGCCGTGTGATATGGCACTTATTAATTCCTCTGATAATGTGTATTTAGGTTTTATTGATAATGTGTTTTCAATATTGCTCATAAATACCCTCCTTTGTAATGCTCGTATAATAATAACATTTTTTGCTACCTATTTAAAGCACTTTCTGAAATTTTTGCCAAATTTTCACTTTTTATTCACATTAGTTGAAAATTGAGACAGTTCGCTTTTCTCGGTTTACAAAAAAAATTATATATGCTATACTTAACACATTATACAAAATGGAGGAATTTTTATGAATAATGATATTATCGAAAACTCAAAAAATTACTGGAATCGAGTACATGCTAATAATAAAAGAGAATCTATAAAAATAGATGATTGGTTAGATAAATTTTTAGGTTTAATAGAAAGCTGCAAAACCCCTATAATCGACTTAGGATGTGGATCTGGAAATGATACTTTATACCTACTAAACAAAAGGAAAGAAGTAATTCCTTGTGATTTATCTAAAAATTCTATTGACTCAATAAAAAAAGATTTTCCTGAAATAAAGGATGCAAAATGTTTTAATATGTTAGATGGTTTACCATTCAAAGATAGCTCTTGCGAATTGATAATTGCAGATTTATGTTTGCATTATTTTACAGAATCAGATACTAAAAAAGTTTTAAAAGATATTCAAAGAGTTCTAACAAATAATGGTCATTTAATATTTAGAGTCAATTCAATAAATGATGTTAATCATGGTGCTGGTAAAGGTATAGAAGTTGAACATCACTTATACTCTACTTCTGATAATAGATTGAAAAGATTTTTCGATGAATCTGATTTATTACAATTCTTATCAGATTTTGAAATTGAGTATTTGAATGAAGAAATTATGACTAGATATGAATTGGAGAAAAGTTTATATAGGGGTTGTGTTAAAAAAGTTCAAAAATAAATATTTGTAATTTTGGGGCATTTTTTCAAGTGTCCCCAAAATTAGTTGACAAAATTATCCAAATACTGTAAAATTTATTCATCGGAGGAATAGACTATGGAAAATATAATTGTTAATAATAATTTATACTTATGCTTATTATTAAACCGATTATGTAGTAATTGGTCTATTTTTCGTGGAATGTAAATAATAAGCGATAAAATAATATAGAGCCAATACTACAAAAATAGTATTGGCTCTATTTTTGTTTTAAATTTTTTTATGAAAGGAAGATTGATAACATGTATGATTTTAAGACCGTAGAAAAAAAATGGCAAGATAAATGGTTTGAAGAAAAAAGTTTTAAAGCCATTGATTTTCATCCAAGCAAACCTAAATATTATGTACTATATGAATTTTATAATATTAGCGGAAATCTACATATGGGACATTTGAAAGGAACTGTGCCAGCAGATGCACTTGCTCGTTATAAAAGGTTAGATGGTTATAATGTTCTATTCCCTATTGGAGGAGATTCATTTGGTTTGCCAGCTGAAAATGCTGCTATAAAAACTGGTATAAATCCACAAGATTTTGTTGCAAATGGAATGAAAAAAGCAATGGAACAATCTCGAAGAATTGGACTTTCTTTTGATTGGGACAGATCTTTTTGCACAAGTGATGAAGATTATTATAAATGGACACAGTGGATTTTTATGCAATTTTTAAAACATGAAAAAGCCTATAAAGAAAAAGGTGTTGTTAACTTCTGCCCTACTTGTAAAACTGTACTTTCTAATGAAGATAGTCAGGGCGGAGTTTGTGATAGATGCCATGGAAAAGTTGTTCAAGAAGAAAGATGGGTATGGTTTTTGAAAATGAAAGAATATTCTGAAAAACTTCTTGAAAATGTTGAAAAAATCAATATGAATGAAAACTTAAAAGAGCTACAAAGAAATTGGATTGGCAAAAGTGAAGGAATAGAAGTTAGTTTTGATATAGTTGATAAATCTGGAAATAAACTAACAACTGCAGAAATTTTCACTACTTGTATTGAAACTATATATGGAATTACATTTATGGTAATGGCTCCTGAGCATGAATTAATAGAAAAACTAAAAGATAATATTTCAAATTATAAAGAAGTTTGTGCTTATAAGAAAAAAACCTCTTACAGAAGTGAACTAGACAGAATTTCTGACCAAAAAGAAAAAACAGGATGTATTATTGATGGGATATATGCAGTAAATCCAATAAATAATAAAAAAGTCCCAATTTATACAGCAGACTTTGTTCTTGCAAATTATGGAACCGGAATTGTTATGGCAGTTCCTACACATGATCAGCGAGATTACGATTTTGCCAAAACATTTAATATTCCTATGATTCAGGTAATTGAAGGAAATG
Source organism: Clostridia bacterium (assembly GCA_017625035.1). Classification (GTDB taxonomy): domain Bacteria; phylum Bacillota; class Clostridia; order TANB77; family CAG-508; genus CAG-492. Next base: position 52,842 of record JAGALX010000038.1, on the reverse strand, counting down.
TAAAAAATTCTGCAGTAGAAAAATCTGAATATCTAAAAAATAACAGTAAAATGATGAATTCAGAAGAATTTGATGGTATGACTGTTACAGAAGCTAAAGAAAAAATTGCAAATAAAATTATCAATCTTGGTATTGGAAAAAAACAAGTTAATTACAAAATGCAAGACTGGTCTTTTAATAGACAAAGATATTGGGGCGAACCATTTCCTGTTGTATTTTGTGATAAATGTGGAACAGTTCCTGTAGATGAAACTGAGCTTCCTATAAAACTTCCAAAAACTGATGATTATCTTCCAAATGATAATGGAAATTCTCCTCTATCTAAGATATCAGATTGGGTAAATGTAACTTGTCCAAAATGTGGTGGTCATGCAAAAAGAGAAACAGATACAATGCCTAACTGGGCAGGTTCTAGCTGGTATTGGCTAAGATATGTTGACCCACATAATGATAGAAAACTAGCAGATTTTGAAAAACTTAAATATTGGGGTAGTGTTGACTGCTATACAGGTGGAACAGAACATATTACGCGTCATGTGCTTTATGCATTTTTCTGGCAAAATTTCTTGTATGAAATAGGTGTTGTTCCTACTAGAGATCCATTTATACGAAAAATGGGAAGTGGTCTAATTCTTGATGATGCTGGTAAAAAAATGAGTAAAAGCTCTACTAATGGTGTTTCCCCTATGGAAGTTATTGATAAATATGGCTCTGATGTTGCAAGACTACACTTGCATTTCTTGGGTGGATATGAAGATAATACACCTTGGACTTATGATGGAATAAATGGTATTAATAATTTTATTAATAAAGTTTGGGATTTGAAAGATATTATAAAAGGTGATGAGATTTCAAATGAACACATATCCGAAATTAATAAACTTATAAAAAAGGTTTCTGAAGATATTGAAAACTTGAAATTAAATACAGCTATAGCAGCATGCATGTCTTTTATAAAGAAGATTAAAGAAGATAAATTTATTACTCGTGAAGAGCTAAGAATATTTTTAATTGTACTAAATCCCCTTGCACCTCATATTACTAGTGAAATGTACGAAATTTTATTTAATAAAAATATTATAGATGAACACTGGCCAAAATATGATGAAAAATATTTGTCTACAGATGTTATTGATTTGCCTATTCAAATTAATGGAAAAATGAAAGGTACTATTTCAGTAAATAAAGATATTGAAGAAAATGAACTTGTTAAGCTAATTACTGAGCAATATCCTGATTTTGTTGTTGGTGATATTAGAAAAGTAATATATGTTCAAGGAAGAATTGTAAATATTATTTGTAATTAGACTTTTGCTAGGATTTTTGAGACATAATGTTATACATTTAGTAATCTTTCTAATGAAAAAATTTGCTATGTGCAATTAGCTAAAAAATTAAATATCAAGTGAAAATAATTAAAAACATTATTAGGGATACTTATATAAAAAGTATCCCCTATTTTTAAAAAAATTTTTTGTTGATAAAGTTTAAATTTTATATTATAATATTTAAAAGATGCGGGTATAGTTTAGTGGTAGAATGCCATGCTTCCGACCTGGTCGCGCGAGTTCGATTCTCGCTACCCGCTCCATAATGCATTTTCGTCGAACCACTTAAAAATATTGATATAAGTAAGTTTGAAGAAAATTAAAAGGTGAATATCAATCACATTTATATAAGTCGATTTAATCGGCTTATTTTTTTACTTTTTTTACCAAAAGTATATAAGAATAGCCTCAAATCATTGAAAAAAGGAGGTTTTTGTGATATGATACGCATAGTTAAAAGAAAATTAGCAGTAGAAAAAGAATTACTTTCTAAGATTGAATGGGCTTGCACTTTTAGTAATTGTGAACCAAAGATAAAGAATGGTAATTTGAGAATGGTTGAAAAAACTAATATTGCTTATGTAGAACCACATAGTGTAATGATTAAAGAAAAGCTATATTTATTCTTTAATCAGCACGAGTATTTCTATATAGGTAATTTAGCAAATAAAATACCACTCTCAAGATTAAGAGATTTTATCAGTGGCAACTAATACTAAAGGTTTTTTTTATCAGCAAGTAATACAAGTAAATATTAAGATAAATTTTAAGTGTTAGTTAGCTATACAGCTTTCTAGCACTTTTATGTTTTTAAGGAGGTTTCAAAATGTCAGAGTTATGGAGTCAATCATCAGAAGAAAAGAAAATTGCAGGTATTTATATTAGAGTAAGTACCGAAGATCAAGCACGAGAAGGTTTTAGTTTAGGAGAACAAGAAGAAAAATTAAGACAATTATGCAAATATAAAGGATTTGAAGTATTTAAAGTTTATAAAGATGCAGGAATATCTGCAAAAGATATGAAGAATAGACCACAATTCCAGCAAATGATTGAAGATATGAAAAATGGTTTAATTAACTATATAGTAGCTTATAAATTAGATAGAGTTACTCGTTCAGTTCGTGATTTAGAGGTTTTAATTAGTACTCTTGAAAAATATCATTGCTATTTAATTTGTGATAGAGATGATGTAAATACTTCTACTGCAAATGGTCGTTTCTTTGTTAGAATGTTAACTGTTTTATCTCAATTAGAAATTGAAATAGTATCTGAAAGAACAAAGTTTGGTTTAAATGGTGCTATTAAAGCTGGTCATATACCAGGTAAATGCCCTCTTGGTTATTATAGGGCTCCAGATAAAACTCTAAAAATAGATAATACAACTAAAGATATTGTTTTAAGAATATTTGAATTGTATTTAGAAGGTAAAAGCTATCAAACTATTGCCAATATTCTAAATCAAGAAAAAGTTTTATACCCTCAAGTAAAGAAATGGATTGACTCTTCTGTTAATAGAATTATAAATAACAAAATATATATGGGAGATTATGAAAGATATAAAAATGATAATGACAAAGAAACAGAGATTTGTATGGATGTTGTACCACCTATTATAACAAGAGCTATGTGGGAAGAAGTTCAAAATCAAAAAGAAACTAATCAAAGAGCTTATTGTAGAAATAGAGTTTATATATTTTTTCAAAAACTTGTATGTCCTACTTGTGGTCAAATAATGACTTGCAAAGGAACTGGTGGAAAGAAATCTAAATATATGTATTACTATTGTGATACTTGCAAATTGTATTATAACGAAGATGAAATTGAAAACTGCTTAATTGATTATATCTTAGATTTAGTAGAATACGATTATCACGTTAAGAAATACTTTTACCCAATACTTGCTGAAAAGAAAGATGATGAAAGTAAGAAAATTGATGAAGAAATAAAGAAATTGATACAACAGAAAGACAGACTAAAAAAAGCATATATGAATGGTATTTTAGAGATGGAAGATTTCTCTGAAGATTACAAACTAATAGAAGAAAAGCTATCTGTATTAGAAAATAAAAGAATTCATGCACTTGATTTTGATAAAGAAAATTATAACCCACAAAATTTAATGGCTGAAAGAGATATTGAAAGAGAAAAACTAACTGAACATGAAATGTATAAAGATGTTTTATTAAAACTTTGGACTATGAAAAGTAAAGATGAAAAGCAATCTTTTATTTCAAAATTTATAGATAATGCTACTTTAAAGAAAAATAAAGATGGCAGTTTTGAAATAGAAAAAGTAAATTTTAGAAGTAGTTTTATTGAACAAATAGATAAATTATATGATAAAGGAATTGTAGATATTCCTACAATGATAGAACGAGATGGTACACTTGAAGATATTAAAGTTAGTGTGAATATGAATAAAAATCAAGTAGAAGATTACATAGAAAATTTGAAAAAAGAATTAAATATAAAGTATATGGATTTGGGAGAATATTATTTCTATGATGATAAAATTGATGAAAATTATGATACTAAAACAGAAGTTGCAAAGATAAGAAAAAGTGCTGTTGAATTTAAAATAAAAAAGAATGAAAAGCCTATTAGAATGATTGCAATAAAACAATATAAAAACTTTTTAGCTAAACCAGAAGGTAAAATAAATCTTGGATTAGTAACTAAAATTGTACCCAAAAAGAAACAAAAAAAGTAATAAAAAAAGAACAATTTAGTGTACTAAAAATAGATTTATAGGAACAAAAAATGTACTTATTTTTGTACATAAACGTATAGAAATAATTCAGTTCTTGTCCCAGCAAGCAATGAATTCGTTCACACGCAATTTGCAGTGCTTGTCCTAGCAAGCACTGAACTTGTACGGACACAAATTCAATTTATGGGAAATCCCAAACCCTAAAAAGTAAAGGAGGAAAATTAAAAATGCAAAATACTAAAGTTAGACTTTTAATAAATTTAATTAAAGATATGAGTATAAAAAATAAATTAAGATTTGGTATATGTATTACTACATGTGATAGTATTCCTATTTTATATAATAAATCTGAAATGTATAAAAAATTTGATACTATTCTAAAGAAAATTGATGAAGAATACAGAACTACCATTATAAACTTTTCTAAATATGAACTTGTTATGTTTGCAATGGCTAAACTTATGGAAATGGAAACAACAGAACAAAATAAAGTTGCTATGTATTTATTTAACATCATTAAAATTTAAAATTATTTTAGCAAAATGTAAATATCGAATAATTCACGACAAGTGAGTGAACTATTCGATATTTCCTTTAAGTTGATCTTTTTACAATATATCTATGGGGCTTACCATAATATTAATTTGTTTTAATTTATTTTCTATATCTTGTTTGATTTTATCATTATAATTAATATTTTTCTCACATTTTTCTTTATATAAATAAACTTTTTCTATGTAATGATTATCTTCTTTACTACTTTTTATATAAAGGTCATAGTAAATATAGAGTAATTCTTTAGATGCTTCTATTAATTCATCTGCAATATCTTCTAAGAGCTCAATTGCTTTATTAATATCTCGTTTTACATCAATTTCTAAATTTCCATCTTTATAAAAGTATTTTGCCAAATTATATTTTGACCATGGGCAAAGAGTAAATCTTAAACTTTCACTTGATATAGTATAATAATGAAATGCTTTTCTTAAATCTTTTCCATTAACAATTCCTTTTCTATAGAATTCACCTATTTTGTTTGCCGCCCAACTTTCACCTAATTCAGCTGAAGAAAGATAGTAATCATATGCTTTCTGATAATCTTTTTTATTTTCATATATTTTTCCTAAATTATTATAAGCATAGATATTTCCTAAAGATATAGCTTTTTCAAACATTTCAATAGCTTTGTTTTTATTTCGTTTTATATGTGGTATGCTACCATTTAATATAATTAATCCTAGACTATTAAAAGCATTAGAACATTTTAATTTTCTCGATTTGTTGAAATATTTGAATGCTAGATACAAGTCTCTTTTTGATTTATTTCCGATATATCCTTCATAGTACAAATAGCCTATTGCCCAATTGGCTACTGGATGATTATGTTCAGCTGCAATTTTATAATATTTATATGCTTCCTCATATCTTGGTTTTCCTGTAGCTATTCCATGAAATTCCATAGAGGCAATTTCAAAACAAGCAAAAGGATTATTTTTTTTTGCTAATTCATTAATACCTCTTATTGACCAAATTCCTGAATTTAATTGAACTTTAACAAATTCTTGAATATCATTAACAGAAATGTTTGTGTCATAAATATTTTTTTCAATTATTTCATTTAATTGTTCATTTATATATATAGGCTGTTTCTTATCTAATACAACATAGAATAATACTTGTACCATAAAATCATATAAATTACATTCCTCTAAATCTTTATATAATTCATGGGATAGTTTTATACTTACATCTGAATCATTTTTACTTATAGTATATAATCTATTACAAATATGTTTCAATTTTGAACTATTATTTATTTGTTCTATTGTAATATTATCAATATTAATTCCTTGGGTTTCAATTAATTCTAATATTTTTCCAATAGTAAAAATAAAAACGCTCTTATCTTGTTCAAACTTATTTTTCATTTCTTTAAAATAATTTCTGTATTTTGGATTAATTGCTCTAAGACCTGTGCAGTAATTATTCACAGTACTATCTGCAATATTATAAGTATTAAATATTATTGAAAACAAATCAGCTTGCAAAAACATATTAGTAGTATTTGTTTCTTCTTTTATAATTCTAAACACATTTCCAAAAGAGAGATAATTATCGTTTATGTTCAATCTTATAAATTTTCTTTGCGACATATGGATTCCTCCCTATGTAATTATACTACTAAAGCAACATATAGTCAAATTTTCGTGAATTTCTTGTGAATTATTGATTTTTGTGTGAATTTATGTGAGTTGATTTTTATAACATAAAAATATACAATATCGTTGAAAAATTTTCTGAGGTGATTTTTGATGGATAAAAATGAATTTATGAAAAAATATAAAATGCGAGAATTAAGTGAGAATGATGGACTAGTATTGGATATTATATATGCTACTCCTAATAATTTTACTAATGAAGTTTTATATAAATCTCCTATTTGTATGCTAAGAGAGAAAACTGCTGAAAAATTATTAAAAGCTAATTCTAAACTTAATAAATTAGGTCTAAAAATAAAAATTTGGGATGCTTTTAGACCTATTGAATACCAATATAAGATGTGGGAAATATGTCCTAATGAGAATTTCGTTGCTAATCCAACAAAAGGAAATAGTAATCATTGTAAAGGAAGTGCAGTAGATATTACATTATGTGACATGAGTGATAATGAATTAAAAATGCCAACAGAATTTGATCATTTTGGAATTGAAAGTTATAGAGATTATTATAAAAATTTAGATAATACAACAAGGGATAATGTTATATTATTAGAGAATATTATGATAGAATGTGGATTTACGCCATTTCCTTTTGAATGGTGGCATTTTAATGATAATGACAATTACGATATAATCCATGAAATGTTTGAATAATTTTTAGGAGTGTGATTTCAATAAAAACGATTATAAATAACTTAAATATAAATTATATAAAAAAAGGTAATGGAAAAGCAGTTTTAATTCTTCCAGGTTGGGGAACAACTGTTAATACCTATATGCCAATGATTAATTCGATATCTAGTTATTCTACTATTTACTGTTTAGATATGCCAGGATTTGGAGAATCTGAAGAACCTAATGCTAGTTGGAATTTAGATAACTATGTAACATTTGTTATTAATTTTATAAAAAATCAAAATATAAAAGAAGTGGACTTAATAGGACATTCTAACGGTGGAAGAATTATAATAAAATTGATGAGTCAGAAAAATTTAAATTTTAAAGTAAATAAAATAGTATTAATTGGAAGTGCTGGAATAGTACATAAAAAGACTTTATCTCAAAAGTTAAAAATAAAAATTTCTAAATTTTGCAAAAAAATCTTGGAATTAAAACCTATCAAGGCTATTTGTCCAAATTTGATATCAAAATTAAAAAATAGTTTTGGTTCTGAAGACTACAGAAATGCAAGTCCAGTAATGAAACAAACTTTAGTGCAACTAATAGACCAAGATTTAAGAGAACTTTTACCTAATATAAGTGTTCCGACTTTATTGATATGGGGGGGAAATGATACTGCTACTCCTATATCTGATGGAGAAATTATGAAAAAACTTATACCAGATGCAGGACTTATAAAAGTAGAAAATTGTTCTCACTATGTTTTTTTAGAAAGACCTGCGTATGTAAATAAAATTATAAGTACTTTTTTAAATGGAGGTAATTAATGAGGCAAATTATCGTAATAGAATATATAATAAACTTACTAGTTTTGTTGATTTATCATATGCATATGTTTCAGCTAAATTCATATTTTTATAAGAAACATTTGCTTTGGATAAAAAATAACTATACAAAAATTATAGTACAACTTTTAGCAATAATACTTCCAACACTGTTATTAGCTTTTGATAATAATATAGTTTCTGTAATTGCTATATTGCTTTTAACTTTTTCAATACTTTATAATCTCCCAAAAAAGAAAGCAAAGATAGCATTTAAAATTACAAATAGAGTTAAAAGAATGTTTATAACAGAATCTATATTAATTTTTCTACTATTTATAACAAATAATAATGGAAATTTTATTTTTATAAAACTTTGTATTTTAAATATAATATCCCCTGTTATGGCTCTTATAGCTAATTTCCTAAATTCTCCAATAGAGTATTTAGGAAAAAAATATTATATTAATCAAGCAAAAAAAATATTGAATGATATGCCGAATTTAATAGTAATTGGAATTACAGGAAGTTATGGAAAAACAAGTGTTAAAAATTTTTTAGCAAAGACTTTATCTTCAAAATATGAAGTTCTAATTACACCGCAAAATTATAATACAACTATGGGAGTGGTAAAAACAATAAGAGAAAACTTAAAACCTATTCATCAAATTTTTATATGTGAAATGGGCGCTACAAATATTGGAGATATAAAAGAAATATGTGATATAGTAAAACCTAAAATTGGAATTATAACTTCAATAGGTCCTCAACATTTAGAAAGCTTTAAAACAATTGATAATATCATAAAAACAAAACTTGAATTAGCGAATAGTGTTCAAGAAAACAATGGAACTATATTTCTTAATTATAATAATGAATACCTTGCTGAGCAAAATATAAAAGGTAATGTGTTTACTTATGGAATTAATGATAAAAGTTTAGATTATGATAGTTATAGTTTAACTTCATCTTCGAAAGGACTATCTTTTACATTATTAGATAAAAATTTAAATAAAGAAATAGAATTTAAAACTAAACTTATAGGAAAACATAATGTTATAAATCTTACAGGTGCAGTAAGTATCGCAAACTATTTAGGTATCCCATTAAGTAAATTAGTACATTCTGTTCGAGAAATAAAAAGTGTAGAACATAGATTACAATTAGTTTCTCACAGTAACTTGACTATAATTGATGATTCTTATAATTCTAATCCTATAAGTTCCAAATCAGCATTAGATACTTTAGCTGAATTTGAAGGAACAAAAATAATTGTTACACCAGGATTAATAGAATTAGGAGATGATGAAATAAAATATAATTTTGAATTTGGTCAATATATGACTAATATTTGTGATTATATATTTTTAGTAAAGAGTAAATCGGCAAAAGCTATTTTAGATGGAATTAATTCTACAAGTTTTAACAAAGACAATATTTTTAATGTAAATACTCCTCAGGAAGCAATAGACTGTATTTCAAAAATGAATATAAATGAAAAAATAACAGTTTTATTAGAAAATGATTTACCAGATAATTACAATAGATAGAAAGGATTTGATTAATTATGAAAATTAAAATTGGTGTATTCTTTGGTGGTAATAGTGTAGAACATGAAGTATCAATAATAACAGCTCTTCAAGCTATTGAAAATATTGATAGAAATAAATATGACATTATTCCTATATATATAACTAAAGAAAATAAAATGTATTGTGGTAATTTTATAGGAGATATCACTCAATATAAAAATATTGAAAATTTACTTCATATTAGTTCACAAGTTACATTAGCACAAAGAGATAATAAAGTTATATTGTTGAAATGTAATAAAAAATTCTATGAAAGCAGTGTGTATGATTATATTGATATTGCATTCCCTATTGTTCATGGAACAAATGTGGAAGATGGTACTTTGCAAGGTTATTTAAAAATGTTTAACATACCTTATGTTGGAAGTGATGTTATTTCTTCTGCCTGTGGAATGGACAAGTATGTATGCAAATGTTTATTAAAAGATAACGATATTCCTGTTCTAGATTGCAAATGCTTTACTTTAAAAGATTACAATGAAAATCTAGAAAATATTATTAATACAGTAGAAAAAGAATTCCCATACCCTGTAATCGTAAAACCTGTTAATTTAGGTTCTAGTGTAGGAATACAAATCGCAAAAAATCAGGAAGAATTAAATGATGCTATAGAAGATGCTTTTACTTATTCAAAGAAAATACTTATTGAAAAAGCTATTAAAAACTTGCGAGAAATTAACTGTTCTGTTGTGGGAGATTATGAATTTGCAGAAGCTTCAGAATGCGAAGAGCCTATAAAAACTGATGAAATTTTAAGTTTTAATGATAAATATATATCTGGTGGTAAAAAATTTGGTGGTAACAAATCAATGAATGCTGGAGTATTAAAATTACCTGCAGATATTAGCCTTGATGTAAAACAAACTATTCAAGAACTTAGCGTAAAAACTTTCAAAGTTTTGGGGTGTTCAGGAGTTATTCGTATAGACTTTATGATAGATCAAGATACTAACTTAATATATGTTAATGAAGTAAATACAATACCAGGTTCATTATCTTTCCACTTATGGAAAGCAACAAATTTAAAGTACGCTGAATTACTTGATAAACTTATTGATTTGAGTTTAAAAAGAAATCGTGAAGATAAAAACATAACTTATTCTTTTGATAGTAATATTCTATCAGGATATTCATTAAATGGTTTGAAAGGTACAAAAGGCACAAAAATGTAATTTAATAAATTTGGAGGAATATATATGTTAAAAAATGAAATAAATTTAACATTGTCATCACTTATGAAGAATAAGAAAGCTTTTAAAAAATTTTATAAAACAGGTTATTTTTCTTATTCTAAAGATAAACCTTTTGAAGGGGCGGTCGCAATAGTTAATGATAAAGCTATCGTATCTTTCTTACAGGATGTAAATGATGATACTAAAGTGATTGCTACTGCTGCTTTTCAAGATAATACTACTATTGTTATTCAATTAAATGGAGAAGAATTTTCAAGAATTCAGTTCGGAAATTTACCATGTAGATTGAGTTCAAGTCTAGAGTCTGTTATTAGTGATATATCTTCAGTACGTAGACATTGTGCTGAAGCTGAAGAAAGATTAACATCTAGTAATTCTAATTTTATAAAAAGTATATTTTCTAAAAATACACCATCTTCAGGTAGAAAATTATCAAAAGAAAAGGTTAGATTTTTGTTGCAAACTACTCTAGATAAATTGCAAGAAACTCGAAATTTGAATAATCGTAATGAAGTATCTCCTAAAGTTGAGACTACAAGCTTTGCAACTAATATTACTTCTAATATTCAGCCTTCTATTAATGATAAAACACCTGAAATTTAAATGTAAATATTTTGTTGAAAAATTTGTACAAATATATTATAATTTAATTGTAATAATAAATGGTGAAAGGTTGGAATAAATATGGAAGCATATATATTAAATATTAAATTTGAAAATTGGCAAAATCAATTATGGTTTATGAATGAAAACACTCCTGAAGTTAAAGAAAAATGGCAAGAAGCTATAAAAGAAATTGACTCATTAAGAGATTCTTCAGATGATGCAATGTCATTCCAAAATAATGTTATAGATTATTTGAAAAAATTAGGATTTATAAGAATTCAAAAATAAATTGACAAAAATATGAAAACCTAGTATAATAAAAATAGGAAATGGAGATCCACAAACGTGGTTTACCAAATTGATATGTAAAAAAACACACCGAACTGGGCAAGTTACAGATGTGTTTTTTTATTGTCTATTTGCTTAAAATTATAACCAGTATAACTAAGGCAAATACTATAATAGTTTCGACAACTAAGCCAAATAAAAGTAGATATATTATTTCTAATAAAATAGCTTCTATCATAGCACCACCTCCTCACTCACAACTAAGTTGTGGATTAAAAGTGGCAAACCACATCTGCTTATCTCCATTTCCTATGTTAGACAGTATAACATAGGAATTTATAAAAATCAATACTAAAAGAACAAAGTTTCGCAACTAATTTTAAGTTTGATACTTGAAAATTTATTAAACTTATGTTAAATTATAATCAAATAAATCGAATTATATAAGAAGAGCATTACTATTTGCAGATATATTTTTTCGCATACCTGCTCCGTAATCGCTCCAACTTTACGCAGAATCGAATCAACTTAGATAATTTATGTCAGCTATAAAGTTGACTTTTTAATAACCTATTCTGTCTCTTATAAATCTATCATACATCCATTCTGGTCCATCATATAATAATTCAAAGACTGCTTGCTGTAATTCACTTTTTGACATAGATTTTACATATTTTATTAATTTCTGTTCTCGTTCTTCTTCATAAGCTTCATATTTTTTTCTGCTTCTTCAACTTCTTTTAAGAATTTTCTTTATAATAATCTAAGCCTCTCCAGGTGGAATTATTACTTGCTAAATTTATTATTCCCATTATTTTTTACCTCTTATAATTATTTGTTTTTAATTATGGCAGATTTGCCATAATTAGATTTGTTCGTTTAATTCTAAATTTTTCTTTTCTTCTTCTACTGCATCAATTAATTCTTGTTCTGTAGGCAAATGTAATTTATAGCTAGAAGAGAAAATATTTTTATTATCTTCAGGCAAGGTATATTTTACTACTGTTTTATTTTTTAAAGTAGAAAGTAATATTCCAACGGTTGGGTTTTCATCAAAACTTTTTATCTCTCTATCATAGTAATTCACATACATTTGCATTTGCCCAATATCTTGATGTGTTACTTTTCCAATCTTTAAATCAATTATAACAAAACATTTTAAAAGCCTATTATAGAAAACTAAATCAGGATAGAAGTGGTCTTCTTCCAATGTTAATCTTACTTGAGAACCGACAAACATAAATCCTTTTCCTAATTCTAATAAAAATTCTTTTAAATGTTCCAATATATTCTTTTCTAAATCAGATTCTAGATAATTAGTATTTTCTTTAATATCAAGAAATTCAAGTACAAAAGGGTCTTTTACTAAATCTTTACTTTCTTTTAATTCATGTCCTTTTTCTGCTAATGCTAATATTTTATCTTTATCTGCTGATAATACTAGCCTTTCATATAGTAATGAACCTATTTGTCTTTGAAGTTCTCTTACACTCCATCTTGAATTTATAGCTTCTTTTATATAAAAATTTCTTTTTGATTCCTCGTAAACCTTTAATAATTCAAGATACTGCGACCAACTTAATTGCGACGACACTGTTGTCGCAATTGGAAAATAAATATAAAATTTTCTCATTCTTTCTAAATTTCTTTTAGAAAATCCTTTTCCAAACTCATTAGTTAATTTTTGAGATAACTTTTCAAGTACAGTTTCTCCATATAAAGCTCTTTCATCACCTTGTTGTATTTCCATAATTGCTTTTCCAATATTCCAGTATAAATTAATCATTTCAGTATTAACAGTAGCATATACTCTGTTTCTACTATTAACTACTAACTCTTTAATATTATCAAATATATTATTTATTTCATAATCATTATTTATTAATTCATTATTCAATGTAAAACCTCACTTTCTAATTGTGCATACAGCATTTGCACAATTAAAAAACTATCAGTATTATAGCATAGACTGTAAGCATTTGTCATAAATTTGTCTTAAAATCTGATAAAATTCGCTTTACTTCTATTGATAAAATTTATAATTTATGTTAAATTAAAATCAAATAAATCGAATTATATAAAAAGAGTATTATTTTGCAGATATTTTTTCGCATACCTGCTCCGTAATCGCTCCAAAAGATAAAATCGTCGCACCAGACGAAAAAATTTAATCGACTGTTACAATTCACAGCTTTTTAATCTAGTTACCAATATATTTATTTTTTTATTCTTATTAATCAACTGCATTTTCTAAAATTTCTTTTAATGTATATGGTTTCCCTATACTTAGTCTTAGTAAAGCATTATATACATTAACATTTTATACATTAACATTTTATAATCTAAATCATCTTTCTCTTTTATTTCTCCAGTTGTTTCTATTTCCTGACCATTACAACATGGACATTGTTCCATATTATGTTCTACTTGTTCGTTTACTTCTTCATCTTTAAACTTTTCTAATTTATGTTTTTTATGGATAGCTTCTGCACGTACGTTATTTATTTGATTTTTTCATTCATAAATATAAATAAATTTTTTTATATTAAGTTTTGATTACAAAAATATTACAATCTTTTACTAATAATTGGCTGTGAATTATATCTCTTTTATACAAATTTCGATTTTAATATACACATTTTTTTGGAAATATGGTAAAATTAAAAAAGAAAAAGTTCAAAAAGGAGATGTTGTAATGAATAAAAAAGCTAAAATTTTAATTATTGTTGCAATTTTAATAGTTCTATTAATTATTGTAGTAACTGTAATAAACAAAACAAATATTGTAGGAAAAACAGCTACTAAATTACAACAAGCAGATGGAATTACTGTTGTTCCAACTATGAGAGATACAATAACAGCAGATAGTAGTTGGTGTGGAACATTTCAATTAGTATGGAATGATATGAAAAATGATGTTGTAAAAAAAGATGTTATATTTACACCTCAAGAAGAAATGGCAGAAAATCTTAATAAAGAAGAATTTACCCAAGATATGCTTTCAGAAGAATATTACTTTAAGACATATGGACTTAAATCACTTGAATTAAAAGAACAAATAGAAAACGGTATAAAGGAAAAATTTAATCAAGAAAGTGATATATTAAACGATTTTAATTGGTCTGAAAGCGAATTATATGATCCAAACAATGCAGATGTAAGAAGATATTTCTTCTATGTTATGCTATATAGAAAATTTGAATTTTTACAAGAATTTGATAAATTAGAAAACGGAAAGTTCGGAGATAAATATAATGATATTGAATATTTTGGTATAGATGAAAGTACTAAAAATTCAGTTGGTAATCAAATTGATGTATTATATTATAACTCAAAAGATGATTTTGCAATTATAGTAAATACAAAAACCGATGATGAAGTTATTTTTTGCAAAAGTCCTCAAGGAAAAACATTTAATGAAATATATGAAAATATGAATAAAGAACAAAAAAAATACACAGGAAGTAAAAATTTTAAAAATGTAGATGAATTTAAAGCACCAAATTTAAAATTTAATGAAAAAAGAGAATATACAGAATTACAAAATAAAGAATTTAAAACAGCTGACCCTATTTATGACACTGCTAAAATTGAAAAAGCAATACAGACAATAAAGTTTTCATTAGATGAAAAAGGTGGAGAAATAAAAAGCGAAGCTGCTATTGATATGAAAATAATTACAACATCAATAGGTACACAACCCAAAACAGATGAACCTAGATATTTTTATGTTGATGATACATTTACAATTTTCTTAAGGGAAAAAGGACAAGAGTTACCTTATTTTGCAGGAAGAATTGAAGATATAACTAAATTTCAATAGGGTTATAAAATAGATTTATATTATGCATAAAATAAAAGGCTTGGAATACAATAATATTGTCAAATATTGATTTGACAAGTTAAATATTATATGTTTAAATATATTTAACTTAACCCTCTACTACTTATGTAGTAAGACGGGAGCCTAAATGATTTTGGAGAGTTCTAGCAACTCTCCTTTTTAGTGTTATAATTATTTCGTGAAAAATTTAATAATTTGTTTATCAATCAAATCAAGTGATTTACTAGATATTTTTACATTTCTTCTAACAGTATCTTTGTAAATTCTTTGTTTGCTAATTGTTGTTATTTGGTTAATTAGTACAATAGTATACTTTTTCAAAAATCTATGCTAAAATGTATTTACAGTTGATTAAAGAATGAAAATATTGGAGAGTTTTTTCGCATATAACCACGATAAACACTCCAAAAGTAAATAATTTATACACTAACAAAGTGTATAAATTATTTACTTCCGCTTGTTGCAATAAAGTTATTCATTATACTGTCAAATAATTTTTAAATATTCAAAAACCTAGTAAAAATAGCATTTACAGACTTATTTATCCCTTTCTCCTAGAAACTATCACCTTTCCAATTACAAAATATACAATCCCAAACAGAACCACAACCCCAAAATTCTGAATAATCGGTTTCAAAGTTTCAAAATCGAATACTGCCAATTTCGTTATATTATAATTCCCCTGTATAAACCAATATGAAGGAAATATTTTTGAAAAATTAACAATATTACTATCTAACCATTCCACTGGAACAAAACATCCTGATATAAAACTAAGTCCTAATCCTATTACATTTTGAATCCCAGATATTACATTTTGATTTTTTATTAAACATCCTACTAAATAAGCTAAACTTGTTGCAGTAAAAGCAAAACAAAGTGAATTTAAAGATAAAAGCAATCCATTCATATTTAACATTAAATCTTTATAAATAATAACACTTATAATTGTAAATATCGCCCAAATAGTTAATGCTAAAATACTATGTCCTAAAAATAATTGATTTGAAAAACTTTTAGGTTTTAATTTACTTACATTGTTCCTTTTTCTTATAGTTTCTTTATTAAAAATGCACATTATAGTACCTACTACAAAAATAAAAATTGATAAAAATGCATAATTTTCGAAACTATAATAGACTGCTAATTTTTGAAGCTCTGATTTATTTTCATTTGCTACTTTTACTTCCACTTCATTTTCAACATCTTTTTGTATATTTTGAATAATTTCATTTTCATTCATTCCTGCTTTTGAATAGTTTTCGGCAATTTTTAAATATCTATTAACTAACAGCTCTGTATATTCTGAAAAGTTTTGAGTTGATTTTTTTATTTTTATATTTGGCTCTTTACCTGCTAAAAGATCTGCGCCAAAATTTTCTGGTATTATCAATATAGAATCAACTTTATTTAAATATAAAGCATCTTGCATTTCTTTTTCATTATTTTCTATTTCTACACGCTCTGATTTTCCACCAATATAATTAATAAAATTTTCAGATAAACTTGACTCATCATAATTTATTATTGCTAATTTTGGTGTTACACTTACATAATTTTCGGTACTAGTATAACTTGTATTAGCAACTGAAATTCCTATTGAAATTGCTGCAAACATTATTATTATACCTAGATGTTTTTTTACTATTTTAAAATAATTTTTAAATACTGTCATATTTTTTCCTCCTTATAAACACATAAGATAACACAATTAATATTAAAGAAAAAATTGAAATTCGCATTAAACAATTATAATAAACATCTAAATTATTGTAAGCAAATAACGAATATAGTCCATCTGTAATTATGTTTATTGGATTTATTTTTGCAAGTATTGGGAATGTTTCATCAAAAAATACTTTTATATTAATTACTCCCATCATTCCAGAAAAGAAGCAACATGTCATTGTTAGTGCAATTAATATTCCTATTTTAAATCCTTCAGATTTTTTGTTAGATACACCTACAAATGTTCCAAGAGCTGTTCCTGCTAAACATCCTACCATTGATAATATTACTGTTGGTAAAATTTGATTTCCAAAATTAATGTTAAATACAAAAATTAAATATGCAAATAATAATGCAATCGCTACAAGTTGAATAACATATCCTGCAAATAAACTTGCTATAATTACTTTAAATTTATTTACTGGAGCCATACACATTCTTGCCCCTCTTTTGCTTAAATTTGCTTCACAATCTTTTATAACATCTAAACCTATTAAACTTCCATATAAACAAGTCATTGCTATAAGTGTAAAAAAGTAATTTATACTAAAATCTATATTTTCAGTAGAATCATCTACAACATAATTTTTTTCTTTATGCATTGATTCTAAAACACCATTATATATTGCTTCTGGACTATAATTAATCATTTGTTTTGTAGCACTTGTCATTTGTAAATATTCATCTAATACACTTTTTATAATAGTTTGATTTACCCCATTTTCTTTTACAACCATTTGAGGATTATTGTTTTCGTTTAATAATATGTATCCATCAATTTCTTCATTATTAAGCATTGCTTCAGCTTTACTTTCGTCAACATACACGGTTTCAAAAAGCTTATTTTCATTATCTTCTGACAAACTAGAAATTACACCTTTTAAAATTTCGTCTTCTTGATAATATTTATTATCTACAACTGCAACTGGAATCACTTCCATTTTAAATGATTCACCTATATTTCCTAATGCAAGCTGAAAAAATGTTCCAAGCACAAATGGGAATATTAATGTCCAAAATAACATTGCTTTATTTTTTAACAGAATTTTCATTTTATTTATAAATAAATGCTTAAACATAATACCCTCCCTAATCTCTTAATTCTTTTCCTGTTAGCTCTAGGAATACATCATTTAAAGTAGGAAGCTCAGAAAATATTTTTGTATATTTTATATTATTTTGTTTTAAGAAAGATATCATTTTTTCTAGGTTTTCTTCTCCTTTTTTGTATGTAACAAATAATGTATTATCTTCATATTTAACTTCAATTATATTTTCCATGTTTTTTAATTCAGATATGATTGTTTCATTTAACCCTTCTACTTCTACTGTAATTTTCTCTCCCATAGTTGTTAATTCTTTTAAAGATTCTTTTGTTCCAATTGCAATAACTTTTCCTTTATCTAAAATTGCTATTCTGTTACATAATTGCTCTACTTCTTCCATGTAATGTGTAGTATACACAATTGTAGCACCATTTTTATTTAGCTCTTTTATTCCTTCTAAAATATTGTTTCTACTTTGTGGATCTACTGCAACAGTTGGCTCATCTAAAAATATAAGCTCTGGTTTGTGTGCAATACCACAAGCTATATTTAATCTTCTTAAAAGACCCCCTGATAATTGTTTTGGTCTAAATTTTTTAAATTCTCTAAGTCCAGTTAATTTAATTGCATCTTCAACATATTCAGCTCTTGTTTTTTTGTCTTTTATATATAATCCACAAAAATAATTGATATTTTCATAAACAGTTAATTCATCAAAAACTGCTACATCTTGAAAAACTACTCCTATTTTTGATTTTATATCATAACAATTTGGTTTCATTTCTTGTCCAAATATTTTTATACTACCTTTTTCAAAATTTAATAATGATAAAATACAATTAATTGTTGTAGATTTACCACTTCCATTTGGACCAAGTAGGCCAAATATTTTTCCTTTTTCGACATAGATTGATAAATCATCTATGGCTTTGAATTTTCCATAACTTTTGCTTAAGTTTTCAATTTCTATAACTTTTTCCATATTTCCCCTCCTAAATTTAACTTGAGTAATTATATACTATATAGATTAAAATTTCTATATTTACTTCGACATTTATCCAATAATTTTTTTGGTGACACCTTAGAAATCATAATTTTCTGCTTCTTATTTTCTTTTAATATTAATTATGTTATACTATTGTCGGAGATGATTTATTATGAATAGTAAAGAAATTATAAATAAAATAAGCAAACTTTCTAATCAAGAAAAAAGAAATATTTCTTACGAAGATTTAATTAAATATATGAATATATTAAATCCAGAGGAAATAATTGAATTAA
This sequence comes from Clostridia bacterium, assembly GCA_017625035.1. Taxonomy (GTDB): domain Bacteria; phylum Bacillota; class Clostridia; order TANB77; family CAG-508; genus CAG-492. Next base: position 33,562 of record JAGALX010000038.1, on the reverse strand, counting down.
GTAATATAATTGGATACCCAGTATTTACTAGACTTTGCATGGGAGTATTAAATCATAAATTTGTTTTATTACAAGATGGAGCTGCAGCTATCATATTAAATGATAAAAATCAAATATTACTTCAAAGACGTTCTGACAATGACAAATGGGGATTACCTGGTGGTTGCCAAGAGCTTGGAGAAAGATTTGAAGAAACTGTAGTGCGTGAAATTAAAGAAGAAACAAATTTAGATGTTAATGAAAATGATTTAGTGCTTATTTCTGTTATTTCAGGAAATGAAAGAAGAAAACAATATCCTAATGGAGATATAGTTTTTAATAATACTGTTTTGTATTTAGCAAAAAAATATACAGGTGAACTAAAGTGGAATAAAGAATCTAAAGTAATGGAATTTTTTGATTTTGATAATTTGCCAGAAAGTCAACATGATTCGGATTTAATAGCAGCTTATTTAAAAAGCCAAAAAGGTAACTAATTTTCTAATTAGTTACCTTTTATTTTTACTGTAAATTTGTTTTTAGCAATATTATTTTATATAGAAAATTCATAATTTCGAATTGTGTTTATTAGGTGTACTCAAAAAACGTATAATTTTAAAGTTTTAATATGAAATAATTTTAACTCAAAGAAATTTTAGCCCAAATTAATTTGCAAATATTCTTCCCTAAACATTATGACAAAAAGCCGATAAAAAAAGCTTACGAAATTTTTATTTCGTAAGCTTTTTTGGAGCAGGTAGCGGGAATCGAACCCGCATAGCCAGCTTGGAAGGCTGGAATTCTACCATTGAACTACACCTGCATATGTGTATTTGTTCCTTAGAATGATTATTATTTTATTCTATAATTTGTTTATTGTCAATAATTTTTTGAAATTATTGGAGCAGGTAGCGGGAATCGAACCCGCATAGCCAGCTTGGAAGGCTGGAATTCTACCATTGAACTACACCTGCATGTGTGTGTTTGTTCCTTGGAACAATTATTATTTTATTCTATGTTTGATTAATTGTCAATACATTTTTTGAAATTTTTTCAAAAAAATTTTGTATGCCGAATTACCATTGCCCATGCGACAACAAAAATTGTTTATGTCATTATTATACACATTATGAGTAGAAAAATGTGCACAAAAATCAAACTTTTTTTATGTGCACATTTCTTTACATTCCTATTGTATATAACTCACTTTAGTTAATATGCTATGAATTTATTATAGCTACATTAAAATTCAGTTTCACTAATTTTCAATTCACTATTTATAATTTCCATTATTATATTTACTGTTTTTTCTAAATCATTATTTTTAATAACATAGTCGTACATTCCAATTTTAGATTCTTCGTAATCAAATCTGTTTAATCTTAATGTTATTTCTTTATAATCTGGCTTTTCCATTCTGTTTTCTAATCTTTTTGCTAGTACTTCTTTTGGAACTCTTAGAAAAATAGTTACAACTTTTGTATCATTTTTTAGTAATTTTACTAAATTTTCTGTTCCATTTACATCAATATCTTTTACTATTATTTTTCCACTTTTTATTTTTTCGTTCATTAATGTTCTAGATGTGCCATAATAGTGTTTATGATGTACATTATATTCGTAAAATTCTTCGTTTGCTATCATTTTTTCGAATTCTTCTGTTGTTACAAAATTATAAACTTCTCCATTTTTTTCGCCTTCTCTTGGAGCTCTATCTGTGTATGATGGTAATGATTCTACATTATCCATTCTTGCTATTAGTGCTTTTTTTATTGTATCTTTTCCAGCTCCAGAGACACCAGATAATACAACTAACATATTTCCACTTTCCCTTCTGCAATTTCTTCTGCAGCTATTGTTACAGGTGATTCTTCTAAAGTGTCTACTAGTATGTCACTTCCCCCTGCTATTTTTCTTGCTCTTTTTGATGTAGCAATTACTAATTCGAATCTGTTTTTTGATTTTTTTAGTAATTCTGCTACGCTTGGTTTTACCATCATAATAAAATTCCCCTCTTTCTTATTAATATATTTTTATACTTAATTAAACTTTTGTTTATTTATCAGATTTTTTTGCTGTAGTTTATGCTTATTTGTAGATAAATTATAAAATACACATTGTTTTGCTGTTATTCTATATTTTGAACCTGTTCGCGTATATCTTCTAGCTCTGTTTTTATTTGAATTACTAGATTTGTAATTTCTAATTTTACAGATTTAGATGCTATTGTATTTGCTTCTCGGTTCATTTCTTGAATAATGAAATCTAACTTTTTACCAATTGCACCTTCTGCTTGCAATAAGTTTTTAAATTGTTGTATATGGCTTTTTAGTCTTGTTAGCTCTTCTTGTACTGAAGATTTGTCAGCATATATTACTGTTTCTTGTGCAATTCTTGTTTCATCTACTATGTCTGTTTTTAATATTTCTTTGATTCGTTCCCCCAATTTTACTACATATTCGTCTATAAGTCCAGTAGTATTTTCAGAAATTTGTTGTACCATAGTATTTATATTGTTTAATCTTGATTGTAGATCTTCTTTTATTTTTTCGCCTTCTGTTTCCCTCATTATTACAAAATTTTCTACTGCGTTATTTAAACATTGCATTAATTCATTTAATATAATGTCACTTTCTCCTTCATCTACTTTTAGCTGTAATACATCTGGCATTTTTGATATTTCTGTGATTTTTATATCATCATTTAGCTTTTCTTCTAATGCTAATTCTTTTAATTGTTGTATATATATTTTTGCTAAATCTTTATTTATAACAACCGATTTTCCTTCATTTGTGTAATTTGTATATTCTACAAATACATCTATTTTCCCTCTTGAAACCTTTGACGATATTAATTTTTTAATTTCATTTTCGTAAAAACTAATACTTCTAGGAAGTTTTACGTTTATATCACAGTATCTGTGATTAACCGATTTTATTTCTATGCTATATGATCTTCCATTTATTTCTAATTTGTTTTTACCAAATCCAGTCATACTTTTCATAAAATTTTAATAAACTCCTTGTTATTTATTTTTATATTTATTTTGTGTTTTTTAATATTTATTTGAATTTTTTATTTGATTTATCTTATTTTTGTTATTATCTTATTTTTTAATACTTACTTTATTTTACATTAATTTGTTTTAATTTTCATATTCCATTTCATCATCTTCTTCAAATTCAGAATCATCTTCTTCCTCTTTTATAAAGTTATTTTTGTTTCTGCGATATTTTGTTTTTTCAATATAAAATACTATACTTATTTTTATTAAATAATATACAAAAATAATTATTCCTGCATTTTTTAGTGTATTAATAAAAGTTTGATTATATATTTGATATATATACGGTAATATTAAAGCAAATATTCCCATTAATAAAGTTTCAATACCATTTATGCACTTTGATGTTTTTTCTTGAGTATATGCTGATTCTATTAGCATTATTGAAATTCCTAATAATGCAAATGATAATATATTTATGTCTTTTATAAACGCTATTTTAGTAAAATTATAATACCCGTAATTATTAAAAATTAAAAATAGTATAAATATAATTGCATATATTATATCAGAGGAAGCCTTTTTTATTATATCTTTTAAATCTTTTTTTGGAATAAATTTTCTTTTTTTGATTTCTTTATCAATTTCATTTATATCAAATTTATTTTCCATTTCTTCATCTATATGTTTTATGTTAAGTTTTTTTTTGTAATCTTCTATATTTTCATTATTGATTGAATTTTCTATTTTTTTTGTATTAGTTTTTGTTTTTTCATCTGAAGCAATTTTTGTAATTTTATTTTTTTCTTTTTTGGTTTCATTATTTTTATTTATTTTTATTGCTGAAGATTTTTCACTTGTTGTTTTTGCAACTTCTTCTGTTATTTTCTTTTTTACGCCAGCTGCTTTTGCTGCTACTTTGCTAGAAGTTGTTGTTTTTTTAGCAGTTTCACCCGTCTTTTTACGTTGTGATGCTGTGGTTGTTTTTTTGTTTGTACTACTTGATTTTGTTGTACTTTTTTTATCAGCATTTTTTTCAGATGAATCTGTATTTTTAGAATCTTTTTTAGTTGTGGTTTTTAATTGTTTTGTACTACTTTCAAATATTTCATCTAATTCATTTTCATCTACTTTTTCATTTGATTTTTTTGTTTTTTCACTATCGTTTTTTACAACTTTTTTTCTTACTGTAGTGCTTTTTTTCTTTGGTGTAGATATGTCATCAGCTGTTTCTTGTTTTTTGTTTGTTGTGCTTTTTGTTGTTTTTTTAGCTTTTGGTTCTTGCAATTTTGAATCATCTTTTGGATTGCTCGTTTTTGATTTAGATTTTTCAGATTTGCTTTGTGATGTTTCTTTTTCAGTTTTAGCTACTTTTGTTGAAGTTTTTTTTGGAGTTTCTGATTTTGTTGTTGATACGACTTTTTTTGCACTTGTTGTTTTAGCAACTTCATTTATATTATTATCTTCTACGCTTTTTTTAGATCTTTTTTTAACTATATTTTCTTCTCCCAATTATATATTACCTCCAAGTTCATACATAATAACACTTGCCATAGCTAATGCTACAGTTTCTGTTCTTAAAATTCTTTTACCTAATGTAACGATTTTTGCTCCTGCGCTTTTTAATAAACTTATTTCATTAGGGTCAAATCCACCTTCAGGACCTATTACAATACCTATATATGGTTTACTTATAGATTTTTCTTTTATTTCATCAATTGCGTTTTTAAAAGTATAATTTTCTTCTTTTTCGTATGGTACTATTATCATATCAAAGTCATTTATTGAATTGCATATATCTTTTATTTTTATTGAATTATTTATTTTAGGAATTATGTCTCTTCCTGATTGTTTTGATGCTACTTCTGATATTTTTTGCCATCTTTCGATTTTCTTTTTTTCATCTTTTTGTGTTATTTTTGATACACATCTTTCCATTTGAACTGGAATTATTTCGGTTACGCCTAGCTCTGTTGATTTTTGTATTATTAATTCCATTTTATCTGATTTTGGAATACCTTGAAAAATTTTTAAGTTTATATTTGATTCAGCCTCTGACTCTATTTTTTGTATTATTTCGCAACATATTTTTTCTTTTTGTATACTTTGTAATTTTACAAGGTAGTTATTTGTTGTATCTGTATCACATACTTGTATTTCTTCGCCTATTTTCATTCTTAATACATTTGATATGTGTTTTACATCTTCTCCTGTTATAATTATTGAATTGTTTTCTATTTGATTATTTTTTATAAAAAACTTTGGCATATATATCTCTCTTTCTTTTTTACTATGTAATATTTTATCATATTTAACTAATTTCTGTAAATAGCTATTTTGGAAAATTGAAATGGAGAAAAACGGGAGGGAGCAAAAAAGCAAGCATCGGGCGCACATTGGGAACGTAAAAAATGTGCGTCCCCGATGTGCGCCCGATGCTTGCTTTTTTGTTTTATTTTACTATACGAATATCGAAAGTTGGATATATTAATTTAACATGCTCCTTTTCAAAAAGAGCTAAAATTTGAGAATTTACGTCATTTTTAAATTTTATATATTCATCATAATCTATAATATCTGTATACAAATATATAGTTATTTTGTATCCATCTTTTTCAATATCACTAAAATATACTCTTATTGAATCTTTTATAATTTCTGTATTCTTTTGTAATTCGAATTCAATCTTTTTTATTATATTATTTATTTCTTTTTGAGTAATGTCTAGTGATAATTTCAATTCACAATCATATCTTCTTTTCTTTATTTTGCTCCAATTTATTATTTCAGAGTCTGCAAGTATTGAGTTTGGCATTGTTATAACTGTGTTATCTAATTTTCTTATTCTTGTTGTTCTAAATGTAATATCTTCTACTGTTCCAAATGTAGTATTTACTTCGATTGTATCTCCTATTACAAATGTTTTATCTGATATTATTGCGAATCCTCCAAATAAATTTTTTGCTAAATCTTGTGCTGCTAGTGCAAGTACAACACTTCCTATTCCAAGCCCAGCAACTAAACCACTTAAATCATATCCTAGCTCTGTAACAAATATAAATGCTCCAATTATATAAATTATACCTCTTGCAAATTTTATTGCAAATCGTATTGTATGTTCATTTGCTGACTCATTAGTATTTTTCATTTTATTAAATGTTTTTGAGCTTGGCCTTATTAAATTTGCTACTAATCTTGTAACTAAATATATTAATATTAATTTAAATATTTTTGTTACTACTGCCATAAAATTAGAAGGTAAGCTTAATATTAATAAACTTATATATGTCCCAGATATAATAAAAATACATTTTAATATTTTATATAGTTTAGATTTTTTTTCTAGTTTTTCGGGTTTGATTTTAAAACATTTCATTATAATCTTTGCAAATATTGAACTTAATAGTATAAATCCTATAAATATTGCTACTGCGATTAGTAAATCTATTATTTCTTTTGATTTTATTATTTCTATACAGTTTTTGATTGTTTCCAAGTTTAAATTTCCTCCATTATTTACATGCTTCAACTATTGCTCCTGCATCAATTTTAAAATAATGCATTAAATTTTCCGCTTTTCCAGATTTTCCGAAAGAATCATTCATTCCTAATTTAGTTAGTTTTTTAGGATAATATTCTGTTAATACTTCTGAAATTGCTGTCCCTATTCCTCCTATTATACTATGATCTTCAATAGATATCAATTTTTCAGTTTCTTTTGCACATTTTATTATTATATCTTTGTCTATTGGTTTTATAGTGTGAATGTCTACTACTCTAACATATATTCCATCTTTTTCTAATATTTCTTTTGCTTTTATTGCTTCTGATACAGTTACACCTGTTGCAAAGATTGTTGCATTTGTACCTTTTCCTATTTGAATTGCTTTACCAATTTCAAATTTTTGATTTTCGTCATATATTATAGGTGTTGAAAGTCTTGATAATCTTACATATACTGGTCCTTGTGTTTTTGAAATTTCTTTTATTATCCATTTTGTTTGTGTATCATCTGATGGACTTATTACTGTCATATTTGGAATTTGTCTCATCATTCCTATATCTTCTAGCATTTGGTGTGTTGCTCCATCTTCACCTACAGTTATTCCTGCATGTGTTGCACATATTTTTACATTTAAATTTGGATAGCATATGCTGTTTCGTATTTGGTCATATGCTCTTCCTGATGCAAACATTGCGAAAGTGCTTGCATATGGGATTTTTCCACATGTTGCAAATCCAGCAGCAGTTCCTAACATATCTTGTTCTGCTATTCCCATATCAAAAAATCTATTTGGAAATTCTTTAGCAAATAAGCTTGTTTTTGTTGCTGATGATAAGTCTGCATCTAAAACTACTATTTTTTCATTTTCTTTTCCTAATTCTAATAAAGCTTCTCCATAACTTTGTCTTGTAGCAATTTTTTTATCTATATTCATAAATTTTATCCTCCTGTTATTTTAACTCTTCCATGGCTATATTATATTGTTCTTCATTTGGTGCTTTTCCGTGCCACTCGGCTTTATCTTCCATAAAAGATACACCTTTTCCTTTTGTTGTAATTGCAACTATTGCTGTTGGTTTTCCTTTTGTCATTTTTGCTTTATCAAATGCATTAATTAAATCTGCTATGTTGTTCCCATTTACTGTTATAACATTAAATCCAAAGCTTTCAAATTTTTCTTCTATGTTTTTTAATCCTTTGACATCTTCTATTGTTCCATCAATTTGTAGATTGTTGTTGTCTACAATTACACATAAATTATCTAATTTATATTTGCTAGCAGTCATTGCAGCTTCCCAAACTTGACCTTCTTGTATTTCGCCATCACCTAAAATACAGTATACTCTGTATCCTGATTCTTCAAGTTTAGAATTTAGTGCCATTCCATTTGCAACAGATAATCCTTGACCTAGTGAACCACTTGACATATCAACTCCTGGTACTTTGTTCATATCTGGATGACCTTGCAGATTGCTTCCTATTTTTCTGAAATCTGATAAAAGATCTTTGTCAAAATATCCTTTTCGGGCTAGTGTTGCATATAATGCTGGTGAACAGTGACCTTTTGATAAAACAAGTCTATCTCTTCCTTCTGCATTTGGCTCTTTTGGGTTTATATTCATTTGGTTAAAATATAAAACAGTTAGTATGTCTGCACATGATAATGACCCTCCTGGATGCCCAGATTGTGCATTGTATACTTGCTCTATAATTCCTCTTCTTATTTCTTTAGATATATTTTCTAAAGCTTGTGCACTTGTTATTTTCATATTTTAAGTTCCTCCTTAGTTATTTTTATTTTAGAATATTTAATATTCTTTTTAAGCTTGCTTTACATTGTTTTAGTTATTATTTATAAGATGATTTTTGTAAATATCTACCTTAGTTTTATCAATATTTCCTACTTTTAGCAATATATTTTTTGTGAAAATTTTGTAAATTGCATCTGTTTTTATTATACTGTTCTTTTTTAAGTTGTTTTGGTTATCTTTTTTTATATATTTGTTGGATTTGAAAGATATTTTTTCTATTTTTGATGATATTAACATTCCAAAATATGTTAGACTTTTTTTGTGCTCTTTGCTATCTACAATTAGAAACATATGGTTATTTCCTGGTGAGCCGTTTTTATATTTATATTTTTGAACAAATACTATATCGCCTATTTTATAGTTGTTATAGTTTACCGACTCTTCTGAAAGTTGGTTATAAATATATTCTTTTAAATCATCATATTGGAATTCATCTGTGCTGTTTAACTCATTTAATGATTTTATTTTGTTGTTTGAGCTTGCTATTTGTATGAAATTACTTATTGAATTTTTATGTGTTTTTTGAGGCATAAAACCATCTCCTTAATAATTATTTGCCCCCTGAAATTTATATGATTTTACTATAGAAATTATATTTTTTCAATAATATATCTTTCCTATTATATAAAAAATCCTATACAAGAATTAATTGCATAGGACATTTATTTTATAAATTTATTTTTTCTAATTAATCTATTTCATAAAAATACTTTAAAAAACTATTTTTCATTTATTAGCTTAACTTTAAAAATATTTATTAATTTTATTTTCTATTTTTCTTTATTTTAAATAATAATATAATACCAATTATAATCAAACAAATTATTATTGCCCAAACTATTATATTAACATTATTTGTATCATAATTTTTTTCTTCAATATTTTGATTAATCTCATTATTTTGCTCTATAACATTTTTTTCATTTTCACTTTGTTTTTCTTCTAAAATAGCAGTCAATCTCTCTGCTTCTAGTTTCTCTTGCTTTTGATATTTAACCTCTTCTTCTTCATTTCTTCTATATGCCTCTATCACATATTTTTTACTTGTTATACCATCCTCAGCCAAGACTATTATTTCTATTTTATTTTTACCTATTTTGAGCTCCTCATTTCCTGTTATTTTTACTGTAGCATTTTCTTTTTGAGGAATTGCTAGTATATCTAATTTATTAATATCATTCGCAATTTCAATTTTATATTGTGTAATATTACTATCAAATTCTGGATTCAATGTTGCTTGCCTTACTGCAAGATTTTCTAAATTTGCATTTGCTTTGTCTAAGTTTTCTGTTCTTGTTACATAAATTTTATATATAGCAGTTTTAGTTTTATCTTCTGATTCAACCTTTATATTTATTATATTTTCACCCATTTTTAAATTATTATTTCCTATTATTGTAACTGTTGCATTTTTATTTTGCGGTAAAGCAGTTACTTCTAATTTATTTATTTCTTTATTTGCAATAAAATAGTATTCTTTAATATCTGTATTAAAGTTTGGACTTATTCCTTCTTGATTTATTCTTAATGAGCTTAAATTTGTATTGTCTGGTAGATTATTTATATTTAATTTTAAATTTTCTTCTATTTGTATGTTTTGTTTATCTGTTACTATCGTTATTTCTGTTTTTGCTAGTGATATAGGCTTATTAATAAAAATTAACATTATTATTATATATAGGATATTGACTTTTTTTATCTTTATCATATTTCCTCCTTTGGCTACGGTCAAAGGGAACAGAGAAAAGGAAATAAGAACCGTCCCCTTTTCCTTTTTTCCGTCCCTCTTTAAATCTCTGTTTATTGTTGAATAAACTTTAGCTCTAATATATGTCTCTGAATTAAAAGCGAATCTAAAGATGATGGATTATTTCCATTTTTATTTATATTTCCTGCTTTTAAAAATACACCTTTTAATTTTTCTATTTCCAATATATGTCTTTGTAAAACTAATAAATCAATACTATTAATTTTTCCATCACCATTTACATCTCCATAAACAATTACATCATATTCCATTTTTATTATATTATTTTCATCTACTAATCTAATTTTACAACCAGTTCCTACATAATCTTCACTTGCTAGTTTTTGTCCTGTGTAATCATACATTTGTATAGTATATATTGTTTCTATTTTTTCTTTTACTTTTTCAGCTGTATTTTCTTTAATATTTAATCCAAAAATTTCATTTTGATTGACTTTTATGCTCTCATCAAATTTCACTTCATCATCTTGTAATTTTGCAACTACTGTAATTTGAAGTTCTTTTGTTATTCCTCCATCTTCTGTTTTTACAATGATTTTGCTAGATCCTTCTTTTATTGCTGTTATATTTCCTGAGGTATCTACTTGAGCAATATCTTTATTTTCTGTTGTATATATAACATTTTTATTATCTGCATCAGACGGTGATATTATTGGAGTTATTATAAATTTATCTCCGCACTTGTAACATCAAACTTTCTGCATTAATTTCCATATCTGTTACAGGTGTGTATACTGTTATATCAATTGAACTTGAAACATTATTTTCCTTTGATTTTGCTGTAATAGTGGCATTTCCAGATTTTAGACCTAATATATTTCCTTCAGTATCTACGGTTACAACTTTATTGTTACTAGATGTATATTCAATTTCATGATTTTTAGCTTCTTCTGGAAGAATTTCTACATTTAATTTTTTAATTTCACCTTTTTTAATATTTGGATTATCTATTGATAATTTTATGCTTTCAATTTGCGTTTCTGGAGCCTGTTTCAAGTAGCTTTGAAATGCATAACCTATCATTCCATTTGGAAGCTGAACTTTGTCCCATAATTCACCTGATTGTTTACCTTTTTGTATTCTTGTCATTATTGTATTTCTATCAACTGATGTTAAAATATCATATGATGTAGACGGGCCTGTTCTTATATTTAAAGTAGTTGTTACATCTGCATACACTTTGGTATTATCCCCAGTAAAATCTGATTGTAGTATATTTGGATTTTGCACCGGAGTTTCTGGCATATTATTGTATACTGGAATTATAAAATTTATGCTATTGTCTAGCATTCCATTGTTTGCATATCCATTATAAATTGATTTAGATTCACTATATGGAGCTAATACATTTGTCATATATTGATGCCAAAATAAACTTCCATCATTGTTATTTACTACATGGAATTTTTGTAAATATACAGTGTCTTGTCCAGCATTTATATAACTTGACCCAATAAAAATAGCCCCACCTGTTATTGCTTTTTGCTTAGTATCCCAAGGAATAAAATATTTATCCTTTGTTTGCTGGGATGCTCCTTTTCCATCTTTAGCATATTGTAAACCGTTTTTTATTGCTCCCATTGGCTCTGCTGAGCTAGTTGCTCCTATATTATAAAAATTATATAAGCCCTCAAAACCTTGCACAGTTCCACTTATAGAGCTATGCGTTAAAAATGGACCTACTTCTTGCTTAATTCTGGATGCTAGATGATAACTACTTACTTTAGAAGTTCTAGCAGCATCTAAGATTAAATCTGAGTATTTACTTGACATAGTTATAGTGTTACCTGAGTTATTTAAATATTGCACAATACAGTTGTAAAACTCTGTGCCATATAAAATTTTTTCAATACCTTGTATATTGTTTGTATCTTCATCATATGATAGTGCTTCAAACTGAAATATTCTTGTTTCATTCAAAAAATTTCTTGGATCCATTGCATATTCAACTGCTTTTCTAGAACAATCTACCCATCCATCATCAACTTCTACATTGTATTCTCCAGGATTTGTATTTTTCCAATTATCGGAATATGATATTGGAACTAAATTTTTCCCGAATTCATTTTCATTATCTATTACATAATTCCAATCTAAATTTGTATATAGTGCTGTAAATTTCCAGTTCGGATGTTTCTTTTGTAGCTCTTCTAAGTATGGTTTATAACTATCTGGAAAATTTTCAATTCCATCCTTTTTTTCTGCTGAGTATTTGATATTTTTTATTGCAGTTATGATGAACGAACAGAGCAAAATTATGAGAATAATATAAATAATTTTATTATGTTTCATACAAAAATCCTTTCTGGGAAAATGGGACGGTTCTCTTTTCCCTATTCCTATACCTCCACAGCTTGAACAATCAACCTATTTTTAGAAAAATTAACACAAGTAATCAAAGTAACAACTCTCTTCCCATTAGTTTCCTGGTTTAAAGGTTCTACATTTTCAGGTTTAACTTTATAAATATCATAAATTTTATATAAAACTTTACCATTTTTATTATCCAACAAATATAATTCATCACCAATTTCTAAATCAATTAAATGATTAAACATATTTTCTTTTTCATAATTATGTCCAGCTATACAAAAATTACCTATTTCATTTGGCTCAGGCCCCCAAAACTTTGAAGCACATACTTTCATTCCATTTTCAAGATAATCATTAAGTATGTACGTTTCTAAATTAATTTTAGGAATTATTAATTTTGCTGTAACATCAAAACCTAAGTAGTTCTCAGGAATATTTACTGATTCCTTTTTTTCTATTGTTTGGATTTCAGACGTTCTTTCTATTTGAATATTCTCCTGTGAATTTTCCTTAACAAGTCTTATTTTATTTTCTTTATAAACACCATAACCTAAATAAAATGCTATACCAAAAATAATAACCGCAACAATTCCTCCTAGCTTATTAGACGAATCTTTTTTATTATTTATTATGTTTTTCCTATCTTTCATAAAAAAATTCCAATCCTTCCTTACGTTCAATATTATATGAATAATTATATATGTGAACAAAAGCGGACATATTTAAATTTGAATCTGTTTATGTCATTTTTTCGTCCGCGTCTTTGTTCGTGCGCCAATTTTTGCAAAAAATTGTGTGCAATAATTTTCTATAATAGGAAAGTGTAATTAGTTAAAATTTACTCGTATATTGAACTTTCCTATTATAGAACAATATTTTAATTGTATGACAAATAATTTTATGCAAAGATACCATCATAATTATGTAAATGATTTCTTTTAAAATATTTTCTAAAAGAAATCATTCATCCTATTTTCTTTTTCTTATAAAAATATATGATACTATTACTATTGCAACTATTGATAAAGAGGCTATATATATTGTATTACCTGTTTTAGGAAGATTTTGTGGAGTTTCGTTTTCTTCGCTTTCAACTTTACTTGTAGATTCATTTCCTTCATTGTTTTCATTGTTATTTGTAGTTCCATTATTATTTGTACCTTGATTGTTTTCTGGAATTTCTTCAGGATTTTCTTCTGGCTTATTTTGATTATTATCTTCTGGTGTAGTAGTTGATTCATCATCTTCTTTTACTTCTATTGCAAAAGTTTTACTTGCAATTTCAGAATCAGAATTATCTCTATCTATTAAACTTAATGTAATAGAATAATTTCCTGCAACGGTAAATAAACCTCTTACATTTAATTCTTTTATTACATCTTTACCACCTATAGCATCTCCTTCAGCAGATCCCCAGCCATTTTGAATAATATCATGTTCTAAGTTTTCAGTATCTGTAGCAAGAAGTTTTACATTTCCGCCTGATGGTGTAGTTGCTTTTGCAACAATTCTTGTATGATCATAATATCTTCCCATTGATGATGAAACAATTATTTTCATATTTTTTTCTTCATTCTTTTTTACATCCCCAGTGTAATTAAGGGCTATATCATAATTTGTATATTCTGGCTCTACAACTATATTTTTAATAATTGGTGTTGTTATATCATCATAGCTAGCAGATGCATCTGGATTTGCTAATCCTTCTGCTGTTATGCTAAGGTCTGTTGGATTTGATGTAGTAATTCCATCTTTTGCCTTAAATGTTACAGACATATTACTTCTTGGGCTAGAACCTCCTGTGGTATCATAAAAATACACTCTTACTCTTCTTCCATTATCATTTGCTGTTCCACCTTCTGCAGAAACATATTCTAATAAATTGCTATCATAGGCAACATCAAAAGTATATGCTCCTAAATTTTCTCCAAATTCAATATTTACTTTTATTGTTTCATTTGGATGTACATTTTTTTTATCAGTTGTAATATTTATGTTATTTAATTGTGCAGCATATATTTTAATTGAAAAAATCGACATTGATAAGACAAGAAGTATTGCCATAATACTTATCATTTTTTTCATAAAAATTTTCCTCCTTTTTTATTTTTTCACTATGTAGTATGGCAATAATTTATTTTTTTACATTAGTAATTTTTGGGGATTTTGCAAAAGCGTGCATTTAAAATATGCCAAAAAGCTTTTCGCTCTTTGGCACAAAAAATTTATTCCATACTTTGTTTTAACATCCACAATTTCTTACTATAATCTTCTATAAAGCTATCCATAAGTGCTGATGTTTTATAATCTTGGGCTTCATCTGCAGATTTTTTTATATTTGCAGCATCTTGTACAAGTGTAGAGTAATCCTTTATTACCTCATTAAACACTATAGAACAATCCACCTTTTTGTTTTCTGCTTCTGTTATTTTAGTTATATTTAAATAATCTTTTAATGTTCCTAATGGTTGTCCTCCAAGTGCTAGTATATGTTCTGCTACTTCATCTATTTGACTATTTATTCCATCATAATATTCTTCCAATTTTGGATGAACTATAAAAAAACTTCTTCCTTTAATATTCCAATGATAGTTTTGTAATTTTCTGTAAAAAACATTTAAATCACTTAAAAAAATATTCAAATCTTTTAATAAATTTTCCATAAAAACCTCCATTTTTTCGTTACAGTTTAGTTATTTATATCTTTGCTAAACTATAATATTCTTTTTATATTATTTTTCTAATTCACATATTTTATTCATTTTTTATTTTAATGAAAAATAAATAATAATTCATTTCAATATATTAATTTTACTTTGATAAAATCTTTAATAATCTATTTTACTGCTTTTGGACTATGATTTTATTTGTATTTTAAAATTACTTTTTGCCATCAAAAAAATGCTCATTTTATTTTGAGCATTTTTTTGTTTTATTTTTTTATTTCTGATAATATTTTGTTTTTCAAATTATTCCAGTTTAACCCGACATATATACTCTATTGATTTATTATTTAAATATGTATCTTTTTTGGCAATTATATTCCAATCTTTTATTGACGGAAATTTTCCTGTTTTTTTGGTTATTTCTTTTATTTGGTTATATGCTATTGTATATTCCATGTACATTACATTGTTTTGTATACTAGTATTTTTTTTAGTATAATATATTTTTGTATAATATTTTTTTATTAATTCATCTAATTGTTCGCTAATTTTTAGAGTTTTTGTTGCATCAATTCCACTTTTTTCAATTTCTGAATGTAACTTTTTTCTTAATTCTTCTAATTGTTTTTCTATATCTTTATAAATCATCGTACCACCTTATATAATTCTTTTTCGTCAATATTTAAAGCAACTGCTATTCTTACTATCATAGATAAGCTAGGCTCTTTTTCTCCTTTTTCTATGTAGTTAAGGTGAGATTTTGAAATACCAGTTTTTTTGGATAATTCTTCAAGACTCAAATTATTTTTCAGTCTTACTTCTTTAAGCTTTATTATTATATACATATAACCACCATCTATAGTATGTCTTGTTTTTAAAATAACATACATGCCGTCCTCTATGGTGGAAATGATGCATATTTTATCAAAAAGACCTGACTATTTTTCAACATTTTTCGACAAATATTTTTCTATATGTTTAAGTCATTAATTTACTTTATATTTATTAAACTTCTTCGCTTAAAGTCCTGAAAATATGACCCTTATGGCTTTAGCATGTTTTAATATAACATTCTATTATCCTATACTTGCTATGGTTATACGTTTTAACCCAGAAATTAAATTCTAAAATTTTACTGTATTGTTTTTTGTTAAATATGGTGATATAATTACGAAATTAAAATTAGAGCTGAATCTAATAAAAAAGAAAAGAGGTAATAAATGACTAAATCACAAACTTTATTAAAAAAATACTTTGGATATGACAATTTTAGGCCTGGACAAGAAAAAATAATAAATCACATTCTTGACCAAAAAGATTGTTTAGGCATTATGCCTACAGGCGCTGGTAAATCAATATGTTATCAAATTCCAGCAATGATATTACCTGGAGTTACAATTGTAATTTCTCCACTAATTTCACTTATGAAAGACCAAGTTGATAGTTTAAATCAAATAGGAATTCCTGCTACATTTATAAATAGCACTTTATCTCATGTAGAATATTCACAAACATTAGAAAATATCATTCATAATGTTTACAAAATAATTTATGTAGCACCAGAAAGATTAACTTCTGAAGCATTTTTAAATTTATTAAAACTTATCGACATTTCTATGTTCACAATTGATGAAGCTCATTGTGTTTCTCAATGGGGACACGACTTTAGACCTAGCTACCGAGAAATTGCAAATGTTATTTTGAATCTAAAAACAAGACCTATTGTTACTGCTTTTACTGCAACTGCAACCAAAATTGTAAAAGATGATATTATTGATTTACTTCATTTATCAGATCCATTCACTTTAACTACTGGATTTGATAGAGCAAATTTAAATTTTTCTGTTAAAATCCCTGAAAATAAAAATAATTTCATATCTGAATTTATAGAAAAAAATAAAACAAATTCTGGAATTATATATTGTGCAACAAGAAAAAATGTTGATAGCCTTTTTGATGAAATATCAAGTTTAGGATATTTAGTTTCAAAATATCATGGAGGAATGTCAGAAAATTTAAGAAGTAAAAACCAAGATGATTTTGTATATGATAGAACAAATATAATGATTGCTACAAACGCATTTGGTATGGGAATTGATAAATCTAATATAAGATATGTTATTCACTATAATATGCCAAAAGATCTCGAAAGTTATTACCAAGAAGCTGGACGTGCTGGGCGTGATGGTAATAATTCAGAATGTATTTTACTTTTTAGTAGAAGTGATATTGTTACAAATAAATTTTTAATAGAGCAAACTCCTTCGGAAAAAGGTCACAAAGTAGAATATGACAAACTAAATGATATAATTGATTATTGCAATACAGATAAATGTCTTAGAAAATATATATTAGAATATTTTGGAGAAATTCCTTTATTTGATAATTGTAATAATTGCAGTAATTGTCTTTCTACAACAGAAATTACAGATATAACTATAGACTCTAAAAAGATTTTATCTTGTATAAAAAGAATGCATGAACGATTTGGCTCTTCGCTTGTAACAGATGTATTAAAAGGCTCTAAGTCTTCAAAAATAAAATCTATGGGATTTGATAAATTATCTACTTACGGAATTATGAGCGAATATTCGAAAGATACTATAAAAAATTTAATATATTTTTTAATAACAGAAGGCTATATAGAATGTATTGGTGATAAATACCCTATTTTAGTTTTAAATAATTCTGCTAATGATATTTTATTTAAAAATAAACAAGTTCTTATAAAAAGAAAAATTGAAAAAATATCTAAATCAGAAAAAAGTTCATTAGGAATTTTTGAAGATATTGATTATGATTCAAGCTTATTCGAAATATTGCGCGCTCTCAGGAAAGAAATTGCTGAAAAAAATTCAATAGCCCCATTTATTGTTTTCACTGATGTTTCTTTAAAACAAATGTGTACATATTATTATTACGATATAATATTTTGGTGGAGGTGAGGAGAATCGAACTCCTGTCCAATAATTTTTCCATATAAACTTCTCCGAGTGCAGTTTGTTATCAAAATTCCCTTACAAGTAAGTTAACAAACAAACTTATTCATAAAGTAGCTATAAAATACCCACTATTTCCATAGCAAGAAATAGGTTCGTTTCCCACTAGTTCGTCGCCTTATTCTAAAACGTGGGCATTAAAGATAAGACGTCGCCGCAAACTAAGCAGCGTATGCTAATTCTTTATTATCAGCGTTTATATTTAAATTTGCTTTTTTATAGTGGCCAAAGCAACCATCCACTACTCGCTATTTATACTTCTAAATTACTGTCGAAACCGTTACACCCCCATGTATATCAAATCTATTTGTTATTATACATTATTATATTTATTTTAGCAATGGAAATTTCTAAAACATCTAAAATTTTAAATAGAACAATAGTGGCGCATTTAAGATATTCTAACTTTTTTCAAATTATATTATGCGCCACGTTTAATTGTTCGTGCGCCAATTTTTGAAAAAATAGGAAAGCACTCACAGTTAAACTTTACCTCACAATAGAACTTTCCTATTATATAAAAAAGAGGCACTTTATGAGCTCTACTTTTGCCGTATAGTTCATTTATTGCCTCTTTTTAATATATTTTATTCTGGTTCTACTAGACCAAAGTTAATTCCATCTTTTAATTTAAAAATTACATTAACTTTTTCTGTTTCAGCATTTACAAATGTTAAGAACATATTATTTGAATCTTGTAATTTCATTTTTGCATCTTCTACACTCATAGGTCTTACTTCATAATATGTTGTTTTTAAAACTTCTTGTTCAACTTGATGACTTTCTTCGTTAAAGCTAATAAATTCTTGAGCTTTTATAGATCCTGAAGTCATTTGTTTTTCTTTTTTTGCCTTTGTTTTTCTTATTTGTCCTTCTATAATATCAATATCTTTATCTATAGATGCATATAAATCTTCTTTTTCTGTTACAGCTCTATAAATATTTCCATTTATATTAGTAGAAAGTTCTGCAACTTGTTTTTTACCTTCTGTTTTTATTGTTGCTTTTACTTCTAATTCCTCTTCTGTGTATTTTTGTAGTCTTTCACACTTTTTTTCAACATATTCTTTTATTGAATCTGTTGCTTTTAAGTCTTTTCCTGTTATTTTTATGTTCATAAAAACCACTCCTTCCTAGTATCTTTTGTTTGTAATGCTGTATCTTCATTATATATTCTTTTATATATTTTTTCAAGTAATTTCCATTTTTTATTTTAGAAATTGTGTAGAATTTGTTATTGCTTGATTATAACTAGATTATGTGTGTTGTATATACGAATTAAAGTAGACAAAAGAATATTTTTGTCTACTTTAATCACATTAAATTTAGTTTATTTCTATTTAATTTCAGTTTCAGTTATTTGTTTGTATTATATTTGTATTTTGAGTTGTTACACTTGTTGTAGATGGTTCTGTTGCAAAATTAGAACTTACTAGAGCTACTAATATAATTAACAATATTGCTATTATTATTGATTTATTTCTTATATTTCCCATATGTCATCTTCTCCTTTTTATTAAAATTTTACCTACAAACTTTTGTGTATCAAAATATAATGTATTATTTAATAATATTCGAACATCCTTTATACTTCGAAAACACCTCCTTCTTTTGTGATTTTTTAATTCACTATAAATTAAATTTTTTTATTATTTATTTTGATTTATGTTATGTTTATTATTTTTAATTCATATAATTTTTTATGAAGCATATATAACATCTTCTAATTAATTATTTTAATATTATCATACTGTTTTTATGGATTCAAGAATTTTTTTACTTTTTTTGATAATTTTTCCTATTTTAGTATTAGCACTTTACTTATGTAATCATTTTATGGTATAATATGTAAACTAGAGGGGGTATTAAATTTATGAATAGAGAAATAATTATTTTAAATAATACAACTCCAATGATTTCGGCACAAAATATTAATAGTATAATAACTGAAATTAATAAACTAAAAATTAATAAAAACATGAAGAAAATTTTATTAATCGCTTCCTTAAATTTACTTTCTTCTGTAAAAACAACAAAAGGTTTAGTATATCAATTAGAAAACTTTAGAAATCAAGGAAAAATATATCCGGAAAAAACAAGAAGCAAATATATTAATACAATTTTAAAAGATTTGAAAAATATGTCTATATCTGATTTTACTAATAATATAAATAACTTAATTAATTTTTTGAATATCAATAATATTACTATAAAAATTTAATTGTTCGAGCACAAAATTCGTAAAACTTGTGCACAATAATTTTTATGACAAGAAAAAGCATTAATTAATTTATGCTACATAATCAAATATTACCATTAAACAAAGAACTATTCACAATATGTAAACAGTTCTTTGTTTTGTTAATTTATTAACTTTAATATAGCCTCTTTATTTTCCATAATTGAGTCATATCCAATTTGTATACATTTATCTATATTATCAATTTCCATTAAACTAGTTCCTTTAGCATCTATTTCTATTGCCATATCAGCTTCTTTTTGCGCTGCTAATACATCCTTTAATGAAAATATATCTACTGTTCTAAGCAATATACTAAGAACATTTTGATTTTCTGCATCATAGTCATCTAATTTAAAACTAAGACCTATTGTTATATCTGCTCCCATATCTTTTAATACTTTTACTGGTAGATTGTCTTTTGTTCCTCCATCAATGAAATTATATTTACCAAATTTACTTGTTGTAAAAATTCCAGGAAAAGCCATACTTGAACGAACTGCTTTACCTATTGAAATATCGTAAATATAATCTATATTATCATTTTGTAAATTATAATTTTTAGACATAAATATACATTCTTTAGTTGAAATTGTATCTACTGTTGCTATTGCTAATGGTATTTTTATATCATTTATATTTTTATAATTTTTTTCTTCTGCAACATTTTGGACTAAGTTTTCTACTCTTTCCCCTGATATTAAACCTTGCAATTTTAGTTGTTTTTTTGTTAAATATGTTCCTACTGATGCTATTATTGGCTTTTTGGGTATTTTTATTAAACCTTTATATGATTCAATAATAATATTTTTTATTTCTTCTGAACTACAGCCTATAGAATATAATGTTGCAATCATACTTCCCGAGCTTGTTCCTGATATATAATCTAACTTTATTCCTAATTCTTCAAAAGCTTTTAAGGCACCAACGTATGCTACTCCTTTTAATCCTCCACCAGCTAATGCAACTCCTATTTTCATTTTTTCCTCCATTATTATTTCATTTATGAATTTTTCTTATTATACAAATATATAATTATTTTGTCTAGTGAAAAAATTTTTAATTTTATTTTACAAAATTTATTTATATGTTATAATTTAATAAAAATTATGACAAAAGAAGAGGTATTTTATGAATTCAATATTAAAATATGAAATAAGAAGTGACATTCGCGATATTATTGCTGAAATAGAATATGAAGAATATATGTTTAACAAAGTTTTTAAAACTCATGTAACTTTTAAAAACTCATACAAAAAATTTAATTTAATATATGATGTTTATGGCCCTCAGGCATACAGAAAGTTCGTTCCTAGCTCTTATCAAAAACAAGATTTACTAAATTTGATAAATTCGCAAAACTATCTTATTTTATATGATAGACATGGCAAAAAAGTATTTAATAATTTAGTTTATACTGTTACATTATCTAATTTTGACAAATACTATAGTAAATTTAGAACTTTTCTTTACAGATTTTGCCATTTGTTTACCAGAAAAAGATTAAAATTAAACGGTGATATTCCTCTTCTATTACCTGAAAAAATACCAACACTTCAAAATGATTGGGAAGAAAAATAAACTTGATTTTAATAGTAATGAAAGATTTATAAAATTTTTCATTGCTATTTTTTACGCCATAATTCCTCACAACCTCCTATTTTTTTCATACTATATATTAACTAGAAAATTTATTTCTAGTATGTTGCCTGTTGACATAGCAACTTAAATTTTGAAGGGAGTAATTTATATGGAATATGATAAAAATATATGTCCAGTTGTTGGAGTAGAAGGGTTTGTTTCTGCAGGGAAACAATTTGATGTTGATATCCATCTTCCAGAAGACAACCGTTCTGTAATTTATGGAGTTGTAAAAGATTGTTATGATGAACCAATAAAAGATGCTGTTGTAAAACTTATTGAAGTGGATAAAGATGGAAAAAGAGACGGAAGAAAACCTGTAACTCATACTTTTACAGATAAAGCTGGTCAATTTGTTTTTGGACCTTTATGTGCTAACAAATTTTATGAAATAGAAATTTGGGCTAATGAAGTAAAACACTCAAAAATATGCACAACATGTAAATATCATGGAAAATGTTTAAAAGGCGAAAAACTAGATTGTGAATGTAAAGAATATTTTGATAAACATGAAGACGAAAAATATGAATCTACAGATTATTCTGACAAACATGATGACAAAAAATGTGAATCTAAAGATTATTCTGACAAACATGATGACAAAAAATGTGAATGCAAAGAATATTCTGACAAATACGAAGACAAAAAATGTAAATAATCTAAATTTTTGTTAACAATTCAGATTTATATTACAACCAGAAAACCTCTAGATTTTTTCTAGAGATTTTCCTTATTTTTAGAGATCAAACTATTATAAAATTTACTGCTAATTCACTATATCATATTTTATTTATAAAATACCTATTCTTTTAGCCAATTTTTTACCTTTTTTTAATGCCTTTGTTTTATTAAACATTCCTTCTTTATACATAATAGCAGTACCTGCCCAAAACATACTTCCTACTAAAACACCTTTAAAGAATTTCATACTATCCCTCCTATTATTGCTTTTTTTATTTTTATTGATGAATACTTTCATATTCTATTTTTTATAGCGCACTTAAAAAAATATCATTGCTTTGATAATGTTTTTATAATTTATTCTTTTATAGATTATTGTACACTATCTATTCATATTTATTAGATAATGCTTTCAGATTATATTTTTGCATAGAATACTTTACATCATCTGTTATCTACATTTTTCGACAATGTTTTATATTCTTTTTCATAAACTACATTATCTATTATTTATTGTTATTATGTCTATTTTTATGTTTTATATACATTTTATAAAAATTATATATTTCTATAATAGCTATTATTATTAGCATTATTCCAAATATTTTTCTTAAGATATTTTTTTCAATTTTGTTTGATAATAGCGCCCCTATTGCGGCTCCAATTATCCCAAATACTATTATTTGTGTACCGAGTTTATATTTTATATTTTTATTTTTTGCATTAATTATTACAGAGCATAATGATGTTGGTATAAAAAAAATTAAATTTGTTGCTTGTGCTGTATGTTGATTGATATTAAAGAAATTTGAAAGTAGAGAAATTAATAGTGCTCCTCCACCCATTCCCCATGAGGCTATTGCACCAGAAATAATTCCAGCTATAATTTCCATTGCATTACCTTAACATACAATATGATGAATATAATAGAAATAAAATAAATGCAATTTTAAATATTTTTGATTTTGTATTTATTTTATTTAACAATTTTGTTCCCATATAGCTTCCTATAACACCACCGAACAGCACATTTTATTCCTAGCATAATATCAAAATTTTTATATTTTGAATATATTATGCTTGTAGCAATAATAATTATTAACATTGAAAAAATAGTTGTTGCTCTTGCCTCTTTTTCGTTTAGTTTAAAAATATATAAACTTGCTGGTAATAATATCATCCCACCACCTGAAGCAAGTAATCCGCTTATAAATCCAACAATTAATCCTATCCCAATTTTTTTTAACATACAAATTTAACCTTTTTTATTTTTATTATTTCATTAATTTGCTTTTTTATTCTAACTTAATAACATTACAGATTTTTTAATACAATTTATCAAATATTCAACATCCTCTTTTGTATTATCTTTTCCAAAACTTACTCTTAATGAACCTTGAGCATACTCTTCTTTTAATCCTATTGCAAGTAATACATGTGATGGTTCTAAAGATCCTGATGTGCATGCAGATCCTGCAGAAGCACATATTCCATATGAATCTAATTTTAATAATAGCTCTCCCGCATCTATTCCCTTAAATGATACATTTGCATTTCCTGGTAATCGGTCTATTCTATCTCCATTTAAAATTACATTTTTAAAATTTTTTTCTATTTGGCTAATGTAATACTCTCTTAAATTTATTAGTTTTGTATTATATTCTTCAAACTCACTATATATCAGCTCTATTGATCTTCCTAATCCTACTATGCTTGCTACATTTTCGGTTCCTGCTCTTTTATTATTTTCTTGATGCCCTCCATGTTGTATTTTTTCGAATTTTATTCCATTTTTTACATATAGAGCTCCTATTCCTTTTGGAGCATATATTTTGTGTCCTGACATTGAAAGTGCATCAATATTTAAATCTTGTACATCTATTTTTACATTTCCTATTGCTTGAACTGCATCTGTATGAAATATAATTCCATTTGCTTTAGCAATTTTTCCTATTTCTTTTATTGGCTGAATTGTTCCTATTTCATTATTTGCAAACATAATTGAAATTAAAACAGTATCTAATCTAATAGAATTTTTTAGCTCTGATAAACTTATTTTTCCTGTTTTATCTACATTTAAATATGTGACATCATATCCGTTTTTTTCTAACCATTTACAAGTATTTAATATTGCTGGATGTTCTATTTTTGTTGTTATTAGATGTTTTCCTTTTTCTTTATTGGCAAGCATTATGCCTTTTAAAGCTAAATTGTCACTTTCACTTCCACAAGATGTAAAATATATTTCGTTTGCATTTGCATTAATAGCTTTTGCAACTTTTTTTCTCGATTCTTCAACAGCTTTTTTATTATGCCTTCCTAAAGTATATATAGATGAAGGATTGCCATATTCTACACCCAAATATGGTATTATTTCTTTAATAACTTCATCTCTTACCGGTGTAGTTGCAGCATGATCAAAATATCTTATTTTCATTAAATTCCATCCTTTTTTATAAACTTTATATATTTGTTACAATTTAAAACCTAATTGATATATATATAATGAATAGTATGTGTCTCTCAATTATAGTATTAAATGTTAACCAATATTTTTTATTACTTTTATTATATTTATTTTGACATAAAAAAAGCACTAAAATATTTATTATTTTAGTGCTTTTTTGTTTTTATTTTATACATTAGCATCTGCCCATCTTAGAACTCTTATATTTTTATAAGTTTCTAACACCTGCTCATATTTTGCATATTCATCTTCCCAAATCATAGATGGTATTTTTTCAAATATAGAGAATATTTTTTCAGCTTCTTTTAAAAATATTACTTTTTCATGCTCTGTCATTTCTTTATTCTTTTTTGAGAAAACATATAAATTATCTAAATCATTTATTGCTAAAATAAAGTCTATAAAATCTTTAATATTCATTCCTGATAACTTTATTTTCACACAAATTGTTCCAATCATTGCTATTATAAAAAATATTAATAAATATAATATGTATAAGATTACCATAATATCACCTTCCATCTCGTATAGTTAATTATACCACATCTGTAATATTTTTGCAATCCTATCGTAATATTTCTGTAATATTATTGTAACATTGTTGTAATATTGTAATATTTTATAAAAAAAGAATATAAATTGGATTTTTAACTCCATCTTATATTCTTTTTTAGTTTTTAAATTTATAAAAACATTGATATTTTTTTAATAGATTTTTCATAAACATATTATTATTATAAAAATTTTTTAATAATTCATTATTTATGCGTTTATTACTCCACCAATTGTTCTATTCATATCAGCACCACTTTCAGCAAGTATTGTGTCTCCTCCAGCTATGGCAAGAACATCACCTTTTTCTATAAGATTTAATTCTATTGCTTTTTCTATACCTTTGGCAATTATGTGTTTTGGATTACCTTCTTCTTTAATTAATAAAGGAATTACATCTGCCACTAGAGCTAATTGTCTATATGTTTTTTCAAATTTTGTTACTGCTATTATTGGGCATGTTGGTAATAAGCTTGATATTATACTTGGAGTATTTCCCTCTTCTGTATATGCAACAATTGCTTTTGCATTCATTTGTCTTGCAGCAGAACATATTGAATGATTTAGATAGAATTCGTAATTCATGTTTTCGAAGTCTAAGTGTCTTCTTGCAATTCTTTTATCATAGCTTATTGCACCTTCTATTGAGTGAGCTATTTTAGACATTGTTTCTACGCATTCTACTGGATATTTTCCCATAGCACTTTCTCCAGATAACATTATAGCTCCTGTTAAATCAAATATAGCATTCGCTACATCACTAACTTCAGCTCTTGTTGGACGTGGATTTTCAGTCATTGATTCTAACATTTGTGTTGCTGTTATAACTATTTTTCCTGCTTTATTACATTTTTTAATTATGCTCTTTTGAACTAGTGGAACTTCTTCCATTGGTAATTCAACACCCATATCACCACGAGCTACCATTATACCATCTGAAACTTCTATTATTTCGTCAATATTGTCAACACCTTCTTGACTTTCTATTTTTGATATTATTTTAATTTTTTCTCCACCATTTTCCTTTAGAAGTTTACGAATTTGTATTATGTCATCTGCACATCTAATAAATGATGCTGCAATATAATCAAAATCATATTTACAACCAGATATTAAATCTCTTATATCTTTTTCTTTTAGTGCAGGTAAATTAATATGTCTTCCTGGTACATTTATACTTTTTCTATTTCCTAAATTTCCACCATTCATTACTTTACAAACAATATCTTTACCTTCAATTTTTTCAACTTCTAATTCTATTTTTCCGTCATCAATAAGTATTGTTGTTCCTGGAATTACATCTTTGTATAATTCTTTATATGTTATAGATGTTTTTGTATTGTCTCCTATTATATCATCATTTACTAGTGTAAATGTTTCTTCTGCTTTTAAATTTACTGGTGATTCTTGTAGTTTTCCTGTTCTTATTTCTGGTCCTTGATTATCTAATAATAATGCAACTGGTAATCCAACTTCTTTTCTGGCTTGTACTATTGCATTATAATAAACTTCTTGGTCTTCAAATGATCCATGTGAGAAGTTTAATCTTGCTACGTTCATTCCTGCAATCATCATTTTCTTTAATGTTTCTACATCTTTTGTGGCTGGTCCTATTGTACATACTATTTTTGTTCTTTTAGTATTTATCATTTTATTACCTCCGTTTTTTTCTAAAATTGACAATTATTATTATATCACTAATATTTTGCTGTTACAATATGCTTTTGGGGGATTTTTATAAATTTTTTTAATTGGCTATTATATTTAGAAGTATAGAACAAAAGCGGACATATTTAAATTCGAATCTGTTTATGTATTTTTTCGTCCGTGTCTTTGTTCGTGCGCCAAATTTTGCAAAAATTTGTGTGCAATAGTGTTTCCTATTATATAAAAAGATGCCAAAATACAATATTAATTTTGACACCTTTGATACATTATTTTTTATTTTTCAATCCATTTGACTAAATTCAAGTTTTCAGAATCAAGTAACATATTATTTTTTGGCATTACTCTAAATGTATATCCATAGTTTCCACCTGTTTTTAGCTCTATTTTTGCTTCATATGAATATATTTTTTCATTATCATTTGATTCTTTAAGTTTCATATTAGTTATAATTACATTATCTAATTTTCCGTTATCTAATATTTGTCCACAATATACTTGTACTTGTATATTTTCTTCTGATATATTAGGTAATTTTACTTTACAAGTTACATTTATTGTATTTCCTGCATCTATTGTTTCATTATTTATGTTGTTTTCGTTTTCTTGAGTTATTGATATTTTATTCCAGTTAGATATTGCTCTTTTTTTCCATTCATTATATTCTGTAACTTTACCTAAATCTGTATAATATTTATTGCTTAAATCACATAATGGTATATATAATTTTTGCATATAGTCAACTAGCATTCTTGATGTACTAAATTTTCCACCTGTTGTGCTAATTGATTCTTTCATTATTTGTACCCATTTTTCAGATATTCCTTCATTATTTTTACTATAATATGTTGGAATTATTTTCTTTTCTAATGCTGTATATAAACTTTCGCAATCTTCATTGTCTTGTATTTCGTAGTTATCGTAGTTTATTTCGGTTCCTATTTTCCAGCCATTTTTTGCATTATATCCTTCTGCCCACCAGCCATCTAGTATACTAAAGTTTATAGCTCCATTTACAGATGCTTTTTGTCCACTTGTTCCTGATGCTTCTAGTGGTCTTCTTGGATTATTTAACCATACATCTACACCACTTATTAAATATCTTGACATTCCTATATTGTAATCTTCTAGCAAAAATACTTTTCCTATAAATTGTGGTTTCATTGATATTTCGTGTATGAATTTTATTAAATCTTGACCCTCTTTATCTATTGGGTGAGCCTTTCCTGCAAATATTAATTGAACTGGTCTTTGCTCATCATTTAATATTTGTGTTATTCTTTCTAAATCTTTAAATATTAAAGTTGCTCTTTTATATGTTGCAAATCTTCTTGCAAATCCTATTGTTAAAGCATTTGGATTTAATCCACTTGTAATTTTATTTATTTGATCATAAGAATATCCGCTTCTCCTTAATCTTTTTGTTGTACTATCTTTTACTAAATTTAATAATTTCTTTTTTCTTTCGGTATGTTCATCCCATAATTCTTTATTTGGAATATTTTTTATATTTTCCCAAACTTTATCTTCATGAATTGAATCTTGCCAAAATGGTATTAAGTATTTATTGTATAATCTTTTTAAATTTGGAGCAAGCCATGTGCATGTATGAATACCATTTGTTACATATGTTATTGGTGATTCATTTGAAATAATATTAGGCCATACTTCTGAAAAAAGTTCACTTGAAACTTCTCTGTGTAATTTACTTACACCATTTTTCTTTCCAGAAATTTTAAGTGCTAATATTCCCATATTAAATCCGCTATTTTGTATAGATGAATTTGGTGCAATTCCCATTTTTAAGAATTCTTCTTTTGATATACCAAATTTTTCCCAAATTCCATTAAAATATGTTTCTACTAAATTTAATGGAAAAATATCATTTCCTGCTGGTACTGGTGTATGTGTTGTAAATACTGTTTTCGAAGAAACTATATCTTTTGCTATATTGAAAGATACTTGTTTTTCTTCCATTATATTTTTAATTAGCTCTAATGTTAAGAAAGATGAATGTCCTTCATTCATATGATATACAGTTGGATTTAAATTTAATTTTTTAAGTAATTTTGTTCCAGCCATTCCAAGAACAATTTCTTGTTTTATTCTATCTTCTTGATTTCCACCATATAAGTATAGTGTTATATTTTTGTATTCTTCTATGTTTTTATCTATGTCTGAATCTAATAAGTATAATTTTGTTCTTCCAACATTTATGTTCCAAACTTTTAAATATAGTGTTCCTTTTGGTAGCTCATAATCTATATAAAAGTCTTGTCCATTTTCGTCTTTTACTGGTAATATTGGAAGTGAGCTTATATCTATTTTTTTATAATGGTCTTTTTGAACTCCATTTCCATCTATTTCTTGATGGAAATATCCGTTTTTATATAATAAACCAACTGCAACAAGTGGAATTCCTAAATCACTTGCAGATTTTAGATGGTCTCCTGATAATATTCCTAGACCTCCAGAATATATTGGTAAAATTTCGTCTAAACCATATTCTGCAGAAAAATATGCTATTAAGTCTTTTTGATTATTTGGATATTGTTTTGTAAACCATGTGTTTTTACTTTGCATATAATTTATGAAATTATTATATACTTCATCATATTGTTTTAAAAATTCTTTATTTTGTAATATTGAGTCTAATTTTTCTTGTGATACTAAATTTAAAAATTTTACTGGGTTTTTATTTACTTTTTCCCATAAATCTATATCTATTGTTTTGAATAGTTTTAAAAACTCTGTATTCCAAGACCACCATAAATTATTTGCAATTACTGACAGTCCTCTTATTCGCTCTGGTAACTGTGGCATAACAGTTATTTTATTAAAAACATACATATTTTTAATTTCCTCCTTTGTATCTCTTTTACAATTTATCTTTTGATTTTTTTGCTAGATATATTATCTATTAAGTGTGTTTATTTGTCAAATGAATTTGATAATTTTTTCGGTGGGATTTGGGGACGGTGGGATTTGGGGACGGTTCTCTTTTCCCATTTTGGGGAAAAGAGAACCGTCCCCAAATCCCAACTAATCAAGTGTGGTACTTGTTCTTCCTGTTCCAACTACATTTTCTTGTAAAGAGCGCCATGTATTGCATCCTATTATTCCATCTGCTGATAAACCTCTGCTTCTTTGATATCTTATTACTGCATTTCTTGTATTGTTTCCGAATATTCCATCTAAACCTCCTGTTGAAAATCCTAGTGTGTTTAGATCATCTTGTGCTATTAGTACGTATACGCTTAAACTTCCTTGTTTTATTTGTGGATATCCTCCTGTAGGGCATGCTGGTGGTGATTGCCTTCTATCGAAATGTACCCATGTTGGGGATATAGTAATTGGTTCTACATAACTCCAAAGTCCTGAATTTTGTGCACTTGCTCTTAATACTGCTCTTTGATTATTAGTCCATGTTTGACCTACATCAAATGCAGTTCCTGCGTAATGTTGTGATTATTACCACACAGTTGAACATTTTATTTTATGCGTGAAAGATAATTGTTTTTGACGTCGTTACATTTTAATCAACGTACAAAAGTACGTCTCTTGAATTTAAAACTTATGTGCCTATTCAAAATTCAATTCTTTTTCACACTTTAATAACTTCCCTATGTCTATTTTTAATTCAAATTTTACAGATTTATCATGATAAATATAGATCTTATCAATTAACATATTTAATATTGCTTTATCTGGCTCATCATTTTCTATAATTTGGTTAAAATAATCTATAGTTTGTTTTAATTTTTCTTGTTTTATTTCTAAATCTTCATTTTGTAATTCTGCCAGTATCCTTTTTGTTTTTTCTATTTCCTTATATTTTTCTTCTTCTAGACCTTTATATGTATTTTCTATAAACTCTATTTTCTCTTCTGAAGAAATTGCTATCTCTTTTATTCTTTGAGATACTAAAACTTTGTATTCTGCTTCTAAATTCTTTAAGTTTATTTTTTGTTCTTCAGTATTTTTCTTTTTATTAGTTTTATATTCTTCTAACTTTAAATTGTTTATTTCTAACATATAATTATCTCTTAATAATATCAAAAAGTTTTTAAAGTTAGTAAGCAGCAAATCTTCTCTTACATTATGACATACACATCTTGATTTTCCATGTTTTCTATAACTTACACACTCATATAATTTTTTAGGAATATCCCCTTCTCTATTACGAACTCTTGCAACTCCTGTAACACTGCCACCACATTCTCCACATCTTAAAAATCCACCAAATATGTAATCTCTTTTTTTCTTTGTATACATACTTGAACTTTTTACTCTTTTTTTCATCATTTCTTGCACTCTTTCAAATTGTTCTTTTGAAATAATTGCTTCATGATGATTTTCAAATATATATTGATTTTCTCTTTTTACTTTCTTACCTTGTTTATGAATATCTTTTCTTTCTGTTTTATGAGTAATTACAGTTCCTACATAAATTTCATCTTTTAAAATTCTTTTTATCATATAGATATCCCATAACTTTTTTACAGTTTTCTTATAACTTTTTCCTTTTTTTATTAGTTCTCTTTCAATTACTTGTGATGGTGTTAAAAAATCATATTCAAAATTGAGCTTATGGCAGATTTTTCTCATTCCTAAACCTTGCTCATATAAGTCAAATATTGTTTTTATAGTTTCTCTTACACTTTCATCAACTACTAATTCTCCTTTTTTAGCAGTTTTTAAATATCCAAACTTTGTACCTTGCAACAAAATTCCTTTTTCTAATTGCTTGTGCATTCCTATTTTTACTTTTTTTGATACTTCTTTTACATATCTTTCATTAAACCAAGTCGAAAGACCTAGTAAATCATCATCTCCTTCTAATAAATTAAATTCTCCAAAAGTATCTTTAGTTAATATTAGATTTACATTTTTCTCTTTTAATTCATCTATAAAAGTAAGTGTTCTACTACCTTTACGACCAATTCTTGATAGATCTTTTGCTAAAATTATATCAATTTTTCCTTCATCAATATCTTTTAACATATTGCTAAACTCAGGTCGTTCATCATTTGAAATATAACCTGATACATTATCATCAATGTAATACTTTGAAATCTCCCAACCTTGAGAATCAGCATATTCCTTTGCTAGCTCCATTTGCGCGTCAATACTACTATACCTACTTTTGTTATCATCTTTACTTAATCTACAGTAACATACAACTTTCAATATATCTATCCTTTCCTAGAAGATAAATATATTCTCGTGTTTTTAGATTAGTAATATTTTATCTTCTTTTCACCTATAATTTAATCCATTAGAGCTATTCTTTTCATAATTTAACATTTCTCTTATTGTTTTAACTGTTTCATTTGTGCCATTTAGAAATATCGCAATATTTGAATTCTGCTTTTTTATATCATTAATTTCTTTTAAAATTATTGGATTGTCACTTTCTTCCTTATTCAAATAAACTTGCATAAATTCATCATCTTTAAATTTAAATATTTTAATTTTCATTTAAAATCACATACCTTTTCTTTTGTAATATATATTAGAAAAATTTAGTATAAATACCTGATATTTATTTTTTATATGCTTTTTATTGCCTGTTTTTTGTAATGATTTATCATTACTTCATTTGTCTTATCAATAATCATAGTACATTACCTACATAAAATAATAATGTTACAACAAATATTACATATTTGTTGCATACTGAGGCTGTAACAAACAAGTTTTAACAGCCTCAACAAAGGCAAAAAAAGAGCTAGATTTCTCTAACTCAAATTTTCCTTGCTTTCGATTTTTTATATTGAGATAATAACACCTTGTTTCTTATACGTCAATGAATGCTTTTTGAAACAATTTTGAAATTTTCTAAAAAGCTTATTTTAAACATATATTTCCTTATTCATTTTAAAGCACTCATTCACTCTTCTTGTTTCCATACAAAATTCATCTCCTTAATTAATATACCATATTTAATATAAAATCACAATTTCATTCATCAATGATATATTTATACCAAGAACAAAAGTTTTATTTTTAATTAAGAACTATTGCTTTTTTACATATTTTTGATATAATAACATCATGAAAGGATGTTTGGTGTATGCAAGAGTTATTAAAGGTTTTAAATACCACAAAAGACACTTTACACAAATATTATGTATTTGTCAAGTGAAAAATGGACCACTTTATAATTGAAAAACGGACCACTTTTTCAACTATAAAATTTACATATTTTTACTATTTTTCCAAGAAATTGTTTCTTCATATCTATGACTTACATTTCTTGAAAGATCTAA
>JAGALX010000037.1 GCA_017625035.1 Clostridia bacterium | reverse complement strand
TACAACATGGAAATAAATGGAAATTATTACTGCCCAGGGAACATAGTTATTACTACAGGTGGAGAAGCAATAAGTGTAGCAAGCCCAGAAGAAGGATTATTAGTAGATTATTTTTATATAGATAAGAAGAACAAAACAATAGAATCATGTGCAAATATAAAGGATGCATTTGTAGATGATTTAAAAGATATAAAAAGAATAGATGTAGTAAAAGCAACAGAGGAAGAGCAAGCGCATAGGATAATTAGAATATATAAAGGTGATGAAGAGGAACCAGTTATTATTGGAATTAATAAAGACAATGAAATTGTAACATACGAGAATAATAGTGTAAGAAAAATAGGGAACAATTTTTTAAGTGCAAATGAAAGTATAACGCAATTACAAGCACCGAAGCTAGAACAAGTTGGAGTATATTTTTTAAATAATAATAAAGGATTAACTGAGCTAGAATTACCAAATTTGAAAGTAGTAGAAATCGGTTTTTTAAGTGCAAATGGAGGTATAATGCAACTACAAGTACCGAAACTAGAACAAGTTGGAGGATATTTTTTAGTTAATAATAGAGGATTAACTGAGCTAGAATTACCAAATTTGAAAGTAGTAGGGGACACTTTTTTTAGTGCAAATGAAGGTATAACACAATTACAAGTACCGAAGCTAGAAAAAGTTGGAGATGAATTTTTAGCTAATAATAACGGATTAACTGAGCTAGAATTACCAAGTTTGAAAGAAGTAGGGAACAGCTTTTTATATTGGAATGAATGTATAACACAACTAAAAGCATCAAATCTAGAAAAAGTTGGAGATACTTTTTTATTTTTGAATAAAGGATTAACTGAGCTAAAATTACAAAATTTGAAAGAAGTAGGGTACGATTTTTTATGTATGAATGAATGTATAACACAACTACAAGCATCAAAGCTAGAAAAAGTTGGAGATGAATTTTTATTGTATAATAAAGAATTAACTGAGCTAGAATTACCAAGTTTGAAAGAAGTAGGGAACAGGTTTTTACATTTTAATGAAGGTATAACACAACTACAAGTACCGAAGTTAGAACAAGTTGGAGACAATTTTTTTAGAGAAAATGAAGGTATAACACAACTACAAGCACCGAAGTTAGAACAAGTTGGAGATAATTTTTTAGTTAGTAATAAAAGATTAACCGATTTAGAATTACCAAATTTGAAAGAAGTAGGGGAGTGTTTTATAAGTGCAAATGAAGGTATAACGCAATTACAAGTGCCGAAGCTAGAACAAGTTGGAAGATATTTTTTAGGTAATAATAAAAGATTAACTGAGCTAAATTTACTAATGTTGAAAGAAGTAGGGGACGATTTTTTATATTATAACGAAGGTATAGCACAACTACAAGCACCAAAGCTAGAACAAGTTGGTAGGCGTTTTTTATTTAATAATAAAGGATTAACTAAGCTAGAATTACCAAGTTTGAAAGAAGCAGGGGACTATTTTTTGGGGAACAATAATTTTGATAGAGCGGACTCGATGCAAATAGAAGAAAATAACTATATAAAACCAATAGATATATGTAAATCAGATAAAAAGAAAGGCGTTACAACATCAGAAGTAGGCTTAGGAGCTAGAATAATAAGAAGCGTGAGAGAACCTGAAAATTCAAGAGAAAAAAGAATACCAAACCATGAATAAATTATACTTACTAAAGAAATCCAAGTATATAAAAAATAAAACCAAGACATATTTGCCTTGGTTTAAATATTTTATTCAGCAACATTAACCTTTTCTTCAGATGTTTCTTCAGTTTTTTCTTCATTATCCTCAATAATAGATGTACAATGAGCACATCTTGTTGCTTTAATATCAATTTCAGAAAAACAATATGGACATTTTTTTGTAGTTGGAGCAGGATTTTCTTCACCTGTTTTTCTACCTAATTTTGATAAAGCCGCCTTATTAAGATCATTAATTTTATTAACAACTTTTATAGCCATAAACAATGAAAATGCTATAATTAAGAAGTTTAATATAGTATTTAAAAATTGACCATAAGCAATATGTATTTCACCAAAAGTTGCAGATAGTCCAGAAATATCAACTTTACCAATAAGGCATGAAATAGCAGGCATAATAATATTATCAACTAAAGAAGTAACGATTTCTTTAAAAGCATTACCTATAATAATACCTACAGCCATATCAACTACATTTCCACGCATAATAAATTTTTTAAAGTCTTTAAACATAAAAATTCCCCTTTCATAAATAAATTATAATTACATAATATAATAATTTGTAGAAAAATGTCAATAAATATTGGAAAAATACTATTGATTTAATGAATAAAATGTGGTAAAATGGCAACATTGAGAAAATAGCACAAGCTATATTTCCTTACTTACATAAAATATGTAGGTTTTATATCCATAAGGAGGTGAAAAGTAATGAATAAATACGAAAGTGTTGTCATTATTAATCCAACTGTAGAAGAAGAAGGAATTAAAGCATTAATTTCTAAATTTACAGACATAATTAATACTGACGGTAAAGTAGAAAAAGTTGATGAATTAGGAAAAAGAAAATTAGCTTATGAAGTTAAAAAATTCGCAGAAGGATATTATGCAGTATTTACTTTTGAAGCTAATCCAGAACTAATTACAGAGCTTGAAAGAAATTACAGAATAACAGATGAAATTATAAAATTCATGACAATTAAAAAAGATTAATAAAAAGGCCTTTAGCTTAGGCTAAAGGAATGGTGAAAATATGAACAAAGTAATATTAATGGGAAGATTAACAAGAGACCCAGAAGTAAGATACACACAAACTAATAATACATTAGTTGCTTCATTTTCATTAGCAATAAACAGAAGATTTGCTCGTCCAGGTGAAGAAAGACAAGCAGACTTTATAAACATAGTTGCTTGGAGCAAATTAGGTGAATTTTGTAGTAAATATTTTAAAAAAGGTCAACAAGTTGGTGTAATTGGAAGAATACAAACAAGAACTTGGGATGATGAACAAGGTCAAAAACACTATGTAACAGAAGTTATCGCCGAAGAAGCATATTTTGCAGATAGCAAAAGAGAAGGTGACTTTGGTGGAAACAATTTCGATAATACTTTTGGAGCAATGCCAACATCAAATGTTGGAGCAAGTGAAAATTCAGACTTTGAAACATTTTCAGGAGATGACCTACCATTTTAAATAGATAGGGGGGAAAAATAAAATGGCTGATAAGAAAAATAATAGAAGAAATAATAGAAATAATAATGATGAAGATTTCAATCCTAAATTCAAGAAAAGAAAAAAAGTTTGTCCTTTATGTAAAGACAAAAATCTTGTATTAGATTATAAAAATCCAGAACAATTAAAAAAATTCGTAAGTGAAAGAGGTAAAATATTACCAAGAAGAGCAACTGGAGCATGTGCTAAACATCAAAGAGATATCACTTTAGAAGTAAAGAGATGCAGACAAATCGCAATGTTACCATATACTCAAGACTAATGTTAAAAACTGAAATTCAAAATAAATTGAATTTCAGTTTTTATTTTACCAATAAATCCATAAATAAAAACCTTGCAAAATTCAATTAAAATAAATCCTACAAGGTTTTATAAATAATAGTTTAGAATCATAAAAATACTTTTTCGTTTAAATATCAAAATTTTAAAGCATGAAAATTCTTTGATTGTTTTCTAAACAAAATTTTGTTATACATTTAGAATCAAAAAATTTTTAAATACCTAAAATTTCCTTTGCTCGTTTAACATCATCATTAGTAGCTGTGCGTACATTTTCTAAAGGGTATTCCAATCCTAAATTTGTCCATTTAAATTTACCAAGATTATGATATGGTAAAATATCTACCTTTCTTACAGTATTCAAACTTTTTAAAAAATCTTTTAATTTATATAAATCTTCCTCTTTATCTGTTATTCCAGGAACTAAAACTTGTCTAATCCAAATTTCTTTATTATTATCAGATAAGTATTTTGCAAACTCTAATTCTAATTTACTTGAATGTCCTGTAAGATCTTTACAAGTTTCATCATTTATACTTTTTATATCTAATAAAAACAAATCAGTCAAATCAATTACTTCTTTAACTTTATCTGTTATTTTAAACATGCCAGAAGTGTCTAATGCAGTAGAAATATTATGTTTTTTTAGCTCTTTAAATAGCTCAATAACAAAATTTATTTGAAGTAAAGGTTCTCCACCACTTACAGTAACACCGCCTCCAGAGGCTATAAAATAATTTTTATATTTCAATATTTTTTCTACGAGTTCTGAAACACTATACAAAGTGCCAAGTGTAGTATCCCAAGTATCTCTATTTTGGCAGTATTTACAACGTAAATGACAACCTTGTAAAAATATAATATAGCGAATTCCAGGTCCGTCAACTGCACCAAATGTTTCAAAAGAGTGAACTCTAGCTAATAAATTATTGTCCATAAATAAATATTCCTTTCAAAGTATTATATAAAATATTAACATGAAATTATATTAAATTCAATATGTATGTTACAGCTATGATTTCATTAATTGAATAAATCGATAGTAATTTATTGTAGAATATTCTGAAAAAATATACATATATACTTCAGACGGTTAATTCAAAATTACAGAACCGGAACAAAATATCATATATTATTGCAAAACCAACCCAAAATTTGGTATAATTATATTATTAATTTTTAAAGGTTTATAGGTAAATCCGTATTAAAAACCTAAATATAATATACAAGGAAATTTATACAAATGACCGAAAAAACAAGTAAAATTTTAAAAATAATATTACAAATAATTGCAATATTATCAATTGTAATTTTTGCATATTCTTTAACTCCAAAAACACTTCAAAATGACACATTTTACACAATAAAAATAGGAGAGCACATTGTACAAAATACACAAAAAGTATCCGACTTATTACCATGGAATAAAGGATTAGATATGCAAGATCCATTTTCATTCCATGAAAATTTGCCATATACATATCCACACTGGTTATATGATGTAGCAACATATGGAATATATAACATAGGCGGTTTTCAAGGAATATATTATGCTACATGTATATTAGCAGTTATATTAGGTCTTTTAATATATTTTGTAAATAAAAAATTTATTAAAAACAATATAGTATCATATCTAATTACAATAGCATCTTTATATTGTCTTAAAAATTTTATAGCTGCCAGAGCACAATTATTAACATTTGTATTATTTGTATTAACTATATTTGGAATAGAGCAGTTCTTAAAAACTAAAAAAATAAGATACGCAATTTTACTAGTAGTTATACCAATAATAATTGCAAATGTACATTT
Source organism: Clostridia bacterium (assembly GCA_017625035.1). Classification (GTDB taxonomy): domain Bacteria; phylum Bacillota; class Clostridia; order TANB77; family CAG-508; genus CAG-492. The sequence goes on along the minus strand of JAGALX010000037.1, from coordinate 32,784 downwards.
AGCTGTTTGGCCATTCTATTTTGTATTATATTTACCATATATTGCAGAATATATAATTTATATAATCGTAACAGCAAATTATAATATAATATTTAAAAAATTAACTTTATTTTTAAAAAGTAAATTCGGAAAAAATAAATTAAGCCCAATACAAATCGACTTAGAAAAAAGTAAAATCAAAAAAATGGAAGAAGAATATAGTAAAAAATTAGAGCAAAAATTAGGTAATTCATACAAAATAAAATTACAAAAAGAAAAAAATATAAAATGGCTTATTTTAATAGTAGTTATTTGTGCTTTTACAGGGTTATTAACTCCAGTAAAAGATGCACCATACACGTATTTGTTGAAAACAAATCAAGGAAATACTACACAAAATATAAGTGAACATCTTCCACTTACTTTAATAGAAAATAATAATATGATGGCAATTCTAGTTTTAGTATTTGGAATATTAACATTTACTAAAACCAAAATAAAACTAAGAGATTTCTTCATGCTAATGGGACTCATATTATTAAGTTTCATGACACAACGCCAGGTATCAATGTTAGTTTTAATAGGAAATTTTATATTAGCAAAAATGTTGTGTGAATTATTAAATAACGCAGATAAAAAAATATTCAACCATATTTATACAGAAATAGTATCTGTTATAGTTATTGTTAGCTTAGCAGGAGTTATCTCAATTAAATACTGTAATTACAAGAAAAATGATGTATATGTTGATGAGTTATCATATCCTGTACAAGCATCAAACTATATAGTAAATGAGCTAATTCCAAATGTAGGAAAAGAAAACTTAAAATTGTATAATGAATATAATTATGGAAGTTACTTATTATTTAGAGATATACCAGTATTTATAGACTCTAGAGCAGATTTATATACTCCAGAATTTAATGGAGAAAAAGACGAAAATGGTGATTATATAGGTAGAGATATTTTTACAGATTTCTTAAATATTTCTAGTCTAGCATCAAACTATGAAAATAAATTCGATGAATATGGTATAACACATGTAATGACATATTCAAATTCAAAATTAAACTCTTTAATAGTAGATGATTCAAATTATAATTTATTATATGAAGATGAGGAATTTGTAATTTATGAAAGAGAAAGTGCAATAATGTGAAATATATTATGTAAAAAATATTCTTGAACAAAAATAAAAAGTGAAATAAGGATAAATTTATGAAGAAAAAAATTTTTTTTATATTAATTATTATACTGGTTGCAATAGACCAAATTAGTAAATATTTTATAGTAAAGAATAAAAGTGAATTACCAAAATCAATAATAAATAATATCCTAAGTTTTAACTACTGTGAAAACCGAGGAATTGCTTTTGGAATAGGAGAAGGATCCGTGCAATTAATTAGTATAATAACTATTATAATTATAGTTATTATACTAACTGCTATTTATATAAATTATTCAAAAATAGATACAAAAATATTGTTAGGCTCTTGTTTAATGATATCAGGTGGAATTGGAAATTTAATAGACAGAATTTTCAAATTATATGTAGTTGATTTTATAGATTTTAATGAGCTAATTAAATTTCCAATATTCAATTTTGCAGACATCTGTGTAGTAATTGGAGTTATTATAATAGGAATAGCGTATTTAACAATAAATAAGGAGCAAACAAATACGCGGTGATAAGTAGATTATACAAAATTCTAAAAGAAAGGGGAAATAATCCAATAGTCTAATATTTAGATAAATGGATATACGTGAAAATATTGAAAAAAATAATTGTTGAAAATAATGAAAACATAAGATTAGATTCATACATAGTAACTGAAGATAAAGATTTATCAAGGGCTACAATTCAAAGATTATTAGAAGAAGGCAATATATTAGTAAACGGTGCAATAAAGAAAAATTCATACAAAGTGAAAAAAGGAGATATCATAGAAATAAATATTCCGGAAGTTAAAAAAACTAAAATAGAAGCACAAGATATTCCAATAGAAATTGTATATGAAGATAATGATATAATTGTAGTAAACAAACCCAAGGGACTAGTTGTTCATCCTGCCAACGGAAATCCAGATGGAACATTAGTAAATGCAATAATGAACATTTGCAAAGACTCATTATCTGGAATAGGAGGGGAAAAAAGACCTGGAATAGTGCACAGAATAGATAAAGATACATCAGGACTTTTAATAATTGCCAAAAATGACAAAGCACATATAAACATGAGCGAGCAAATTAAAGATAGAAAAGTAAATAAAAAATATATTGCCTTAGTAAGGGGAATAATTAAAGAAGATGAAGCCACTATAAATATGCCAATTGCAAGAAGCAAAAAAGATAGAAAAAAAATGGCTGTAGACAAAGATGGAAAAGAGGCTATAACACATTTTAAAGTTATAAAAAGATATGATAATTATACATTATTAGAAATAAAAATTGACACTGGAAGAACTCATCAAATAAGAGTACATATGTCTGAAATAGGACATCCTGTTATTGGAGATGAAGTATATTCAAATGGAAAAAATGAGTTTAATGTAAAAGGACAAATGTTACATGCAAAAAGCCTAGAGTTTAAACATCCAATTACTGGTAAAAAAATGTATTTAGAAGCGGATATACCAGAGTATTTTAAACAGGTTTTACAAATTTGTGATAACAAATAAATTATATAGATATTGCCAAACAATGCAAATGGAGGTGAAATTAAAATGTCTGAAATGAGATTGCAAAAATTTTTAGCAAATTCAGGAATATGTTCAAGAAGAAAAGCTGAAGAATTAATACTTGCAGGTAAAGTAAAAGTTAATGGAATAATTGTAAACGAATTAGGAACTAAAATAAATTCAGATACAGATGAAATATTTTTAGAAAATAAAAGAATTAAATGTGTTGAAGAATATAAATACATTCTATTAAATAAACCGGTAGGATATGTAACAACTGTTAAAGATCAGTTTGATAGGCCAATAGTACTAGATTTAATAAAAGATTGTAATGCAAAATTATTGCCAGTTGGAAGATTGGATATGTATACATCAGGTGCTCTAATTTTAACTAATGATGGAGATTTTATCTATAAGGTTACACATCCGAAAAACGAAATTGAAAAAACATATAATGCAACTGTAAGTGGAATAGTATCAGAAAAAGATGTAAATGATTTGAAAAATGGTGTAAAAGTAGATGATTATATAACAGGAAAGGCCAAAGTAAAAATATTAAAAATAGATAGAGAAAAGAATAAATCTAGAATTGAAATAACAATACATGAAGGTAAAAATAGAGAAGTAAGAAAAATGTGTGAAGCTATTGGGAAAACTGTTATAGCACTTCATAGAGCCAAAATTGGTAATATTAATGTAAAAGATTTAAAAATTGGTGGATGGAGATATTTGACAGAGTTAGAGGTAAAGAATTTTAAAAAATGACCTTGTCTATTATATAAAAGTCTTGTAAAACAAAAAAAATAATTATATAATGTAAAAAACACAAAAGATAAAGGAGTTAGTAAAATGAAATATCAAAAATTTATTCCAGAAGGATGGAATATAAGCAAAAAAACAATAAATACTAGTGTTTTAGATAAAGCTATTAAAACTCAAGAAATATTAGAAGCTAAAGTCATCAAGTGTGATGAAAACTATAATTTACATCTACAGTTCGATGATAAAAAAACAGGTATAATAAATAGGGAAGAGATAGAGCTTATAAACAACAAAAATAATCCCACCTTTAAAGAAAATGTAAGTACAAGCAAAATAAATAAGTATGTTCAATTTAAAGTTAAAGGAATAGATGAATCAAATAATTATATATTATCCAGAAAAGATGTAGAAAAAGAAGCAATATCATGGATTAAAGATGAAGTAACTGAAGGTACCATTTTAAAAGGAATTGTAAAAAGCATACAACCATATGGGGCGTTCGTTGAAATCGGTGGAGGAGTAGTAGGTTTAGTACATATAGAAGATATGTCAATTGCAAGAATAAAAAGCCCAAAAGAAAGAGTTAGAATAGGACAAAAAATAAATATTATGGTAAAATCAATTGATAAAGCGCAAGAAAAAATAATATTAACATATAAAGAGCTACTAGGATCTTGGGAAGATAATATTCAAGGAATAGAGCAAGGAACAACTTTAATAGGAAAAGCAAGAGAAGTAGAAAAAAGCAAAAACGGAATTTTTATAGAGCTAAAACCAAATTTAGTAGGTTTAGCTGAATATAAAGATGGAATTGAATATGGACAAAATGTTAATGTTTATGTTAAAAAAATAATACCAGAAAAGAAAAAAATAAAATTAATAATAGTATAAAATAAATTGGAGGTATATACAATGGTTGAAGATAATGAAATAAAAGCACTAACATCGCCATTTGCAATTAGGGAAGGCGAAATAAAAGTGTTTGATGGTAAAGATGGATATGTTTCCATGAACCAAATAGTACAAAGAATTAATTTAGGTCATATTAATGATTTACATTTTAAAGTATTATCATTAGTAAATGAATTTGAGTTTATTACTTCTAGACAATTATATCAATTACTAGAAATAAACGGATTTAAATTAAAATCACAAGATAAACTAAACGGAAAATTAGATCAACTTGTTAAAGCAAAAATATTAACAAGATATTATTTTCATTCTGATGATGGAAAAGGAATTTATAGAATTTATTGTCTAGAAAAAATGGGAAAATATTTACTAACCTCACGAGGTGAAGAATGTAAATGGCAGCCTACAGATAATACAAAACCAGTTGCTATGATTAAAAAAAGATTAGCGGGAAACCAAGTAATAATAGCTTATTTAAGAAAGGTAACTGCATTTGACAAGTTTACTGCCAAACCATCAATTACAGCAAAAATGGCAAGGAAAACTTTTAAAGCAACAGGTGGTTTAATTAAATTAAGCAAAAACGAAAAATCAATAGACTTTATATTCGAAGTTATCAGAAGAGAAGATGAATGGCAAAAAAAGTTAGTTGATAAAATGAAATTTTATAAAGATTTTTACGAAAACTTTACTCCAAATGATTCTGGATTCAAAAGTATGCCACAGCTAATAATCGTATGCGAAGATGATAAACATATTGTAGAAACTTTTAAACAAATAATTATAAATGACTTAACTATAAGCAGAATAAAATTTTATTTTACAACAGATTTAAGACAAAATGATGAGAAATTAGGAGAGTCTTTAATTGAATTCGTTATGGAAGAAGAAACAGGTAAATATAAAATAAAAAATACAAGAATTAAATTGTTAGATTAATTAATGAAAGAGCAGTAGTATGGTACTGCTCTTATTTTAACTATTTTTTTTATTAATATTAGTTATAGCATCTCCTTCATCAGCATTTCTGAATAATGAGTTTATATTGTTTGAACGAATTGGATCTATTTCTTCTTCTGAATTATCTGTATCAGTAAAAGTAGGAATTAAATTCTTTTTAATTCTTCTTTTTCTAGAATTTATAGTAGTGTCATTAGCTACACTATTTGAGAACTTTGCAAAGTTTAGTTGAACTTCATCTTGCTCTTTTTTGTATTTAGGCTCTAGAAAATCTAGCATACCGATACCAACATTATTTTTTCCACTACCATCACGAACTTTATACATACATAGCTTAAATTTAAGTGATTGAACTTTGCCAGGTTTATATTTAATTTTTTTCACATTATCAATACCGCTAAGTGTTTTTGTATATTCTCCTTTTTCAGTATCATAATTTACTTTGTAATCCCATTTTGTTTTCATACCAAGTTCTAATGACCAAATATCATTATCTTCAGGTGAGTTATTTCCAAATACTACTTTATGAACACAATTAGCGAAAATTGTTTGTCTAAGTTGTTCATGTGTCATAGATAATTGATTCAGGTTTTGAACCGAAATAACTGTACCAACTCTATATTTTCTATATAAAGTAAACATTGGAACAGTTGATTTATTTACAAAATCAGCGAACTCATCAACATATAAAAAGTGTGGTATTCTTGTTTTTTCAGTACCAGGTCTTCTAAGCACTGCATGTTGCATTGATAGTAAAAAGAATAATCCAAGTGCAGTATGAGCAGCAGGTCCTAAATCTCCACGACGTGTGCAAAGTAATGTAAATTCGCCATTGGCTAATGCTAAATCAAAGTTTACATTATTTGTTCTTTGGCATAAAATATTTCGCATACCAGGATATCTTAATAAATTATCTAATTGTGTAGCAGCAACAGATAGGTATTTTTCTGTATCTATATTAGATTTGCTATTAGGATAAAAATTCCTTTTAAAATATGATAATAAAATAGAGTATTCTTTAGCTAGTTCTTCATCTTTTTCCATTTCTTCACACATATTTTGAACTAATTCATAATTAGTTAATGCATCTAACATATCCTCTAATGTAGGTAAATCTTCATTATGCATTTTTGGATACATAACCTTTAAAAGAATTGATAAGTTTTCAATAGCTTGTGTTGAAAAGTTTGCCATAGCTCCTAAGTTTATGTCTAAATCACCACGATTTGAAAAATGTAATTCTTTTAATATTGTAGATATAACTATAGCTGTGTGTAAAGGATTATCGTATACAAATGGATTTAAACCTTTTGTATCTGGAGAATTAGGATCTATAAGATTTATATTTACATGATAATTTTTTGCAACTTTTTGTATACGTGAAGTAGATTCGATATCAGGTGAAATATAGGTTAAACCTAAATCTTTATATATTATTTTATCATCAGATGAATTATATATCATTTTTTTCATACATGATTTGTATGTTGACATTTTTGACTCATCAGCAGTAATCATATTTAAAGAAAAGTTTTCATTTATATAATCGTTATCATAAGGGCAATTTAAACTGGCAAGACCAGCTTTTAAAGCTGCAAAAGCAAATTCCTTTGCAGATTTTTTATAAAAATATTTTTTTTCGATATCTCGTGCAATCATTGGTTCGAAGATAAGAGAAGTTTTTCCAGATCCTGAAACACCAGCAACTAGCATGGATTCATAACGTTTGTTTTCAGCAATTTTTACTGCTTTTCCATTTCTTTGATCAACGCAAATTTTTATTTCACAACTATATTCACCTGTATATGGAGAATCTTTTTTAGATAATTTTATACCATCATAATCGAATATAGAATCTCTGAAATTTTCAGTATCATTTATTGTACCAATTAACCAAGTTATTATTGGATAAAATGTTGTAAGTGGCAAATATAATGAAATAGCTCGGAATGCAGGAGCAATTAAATTTGGAAAATCGGTGGCTATACTTGGATATGATGGTATAGACATTAGTAATAACCAACAACCAGCGTTTACAAATTGTGTTGCCATAGAAACTACAAGTACATACAAAGCAATTATATATAAATAAAAGAATGATAATCTAGTTTCTTCAGATTTTACAAATTTTGAACTACATGAAAATAAAAATGCAAATATTGGACATAAAAATGCGAGTGCATATTTGATTGGTCCCCAATATGAACATCCAATTCCTGTAAATATCATTATAAGTATTTCAACAAATCGATCTATTACTAAATAAATAGTTATAAGAGTTAAAATATATGTAAAAAAAGTATTTCGATCAGTTTTTAATAACTTCAAAAATTTATCTATTATTTTCAAATTTTTCACCACTTTCAAAAATATAATATTACCTATATATTATCCTACAAATTGCGTAAAATTTCAAGAGTTTTGTAGCAATTTGTTGATAAAAGTGCTACAAATATAAATCCCTCATTCTTTTAAGTGTATAGAACAAATAAAAATTTCCAAATATGGTTTTCTGATATTTAATAAAATAAAAAGTACAATCTTTTATATAAAATTAAGAATATTATTTAAAAGATTAATATAGTATTAAAATAAATATAAATTGAATAAATATCACTTCACAAAGTGACAGAATATTTATATAAGGTAGGTTATAATGAAAAAAAGAAAATGCATATTAAATGGTGTAATAGCACTTATTATTTCTCAATGTATTGTTAAAATTTTGGGCTTAGTATATAAATTATATTTGGCGAATAAGCAAGGTTTTGGAGATGCTGGTAATGCAATTTATAATTCGGGTTATCAAATATATGCTTTATTATTAACAATTTCATCAATAGGTGTCCCAAATGCAGTAGCTAAATTAATTGCTGAAAAGAAATTTTCAGGAGATAATAAAGAAATTGCAAAAATTTTAAAAAGTTCTTTAGTTATTTTTTCAATTATTGGAATAATAGGTTCATTAGTACTAGCATTATCAGCAGATTTTATATCTAATAAATTATTAAACATCAAAGAGGCTAAATATACAATAATAGCTTTATCACCAGCTATATTTAATGTATGCTTAATATCTGTATATAGAGGATTTTATAATGGATTAAACAAAGTCAATATAACAGCAAATTCTCAAACAATAGAACAAATTTTAAAAACTGTATTTACAATTATATTAGTAGAAATTGTATTTGTAATTACAAGTGCTAATACTGTTGCAATGGCAGCAATAGCAAATTTTGCTACAACACTTGCAACATTGTGCAGTTTTATATATTTATATAGAAAGAATAATTTAAAAGATGTAAAAGTAAGATTTGAAAAAAGTAATGTTAAAAAAATATTAAAAATATCTATTCCAATATCATTAAGCGCAATACTTGCATCATTAAATAGAAACATAGACTCAATAACAGTAGTTAGATTTTTAAAAGATTCAATAGGTGAATCGCAAGCTAAAATACAATATGGAATTTTAAGCGGAAAAATAGATGTATTAACATCATTACCAGTATCTTTTGTAATTGCAATAGCAACAACAATAATTCCAAAAATTTCTTTATTAAATGCTCAAAACAATAAATATGGTTTAAAAAAGTTAGGAAAAACATATATATTATTTACTATATTATTAGTTTTACCATGTAGCATTGGAATAATTGCATTTTCAGATCAGATATTACAGCTTTTATTTAATAATACAAATGGAAGCATATTATTGAAAGTTAGTGCAATTGCTATAATATTTATTTCTATTGAACAAATTACTCATGCGATTTTACAAGGTATTGGAAAAGTATTCGTGCCCACTATGTCTTTATTTATAGGAGTAATAATAAAAATAATATTAAATATGACTTTGATAAGATTACCTGAATCATATTTTATAGGAGGAACTGTGGGAGCTTGTATTGCAACACTAATATGCCATATTGTGGCAAGTAACATAAGTTTTAGGGTAATGATAAAAAAATTAAATATTAAAATAGAAATTTTTAAATATGTATTGAAACCTATTATTTCATCATGTATAATGCTTTTAAGCTTATATTCTAGTTATTTTTTATTAAAAGGAATAATAATAGAAAATATAGCTATAATATTAGCAATAGTAATAGCTACATTTATGTATATTGCTTCAATCTTTATACTTAAAATTTTAAATCAAGAAGAACTAAGTTTTATCCCAATTTTATCAAAATTTATAAAATTTGGTCAAAAGAATAAAATTTATAAGAAAAAATAAGGAAAAAAGAAGGATTTTGCATAAATTTGGCGAATAAACAATTATAGTAGTTTATAAATCTGCAATAAACCAGAATTATAAAGTACATAATACGAAATCATAGGAGGTAATTAATAATGAACAAAGCTGATTTAATTGCAGCAGTAGCTGCTAAAACAGGAGAAACAAAGAAAAATGCTGAAACATCAATAAATGCAATGATTGATGTTATAGCTGAAACACTAGCAAGTGGAGATAAAATCCAATTAGTTGGATTTGGATCTTTCGAAGTAAGAACTAGAGCAGCAAGAAAAGGAAGAAATCCACAAACAGGAAAAGAAATGAAAATTGAAGCTAAAAAAGCTCCTGTATTCAAAGCTGGAAAAGCATTAAAAGATGCTGTTAATGGGTAATTAAAATAATTGAAATTTATATATAAATATGAATTCATATAAAAAGCATAGCTCAGGCTATGCTTTTTTTTTCACAATAAAAAAATTATATTTGTAAAAAATTGACTTTTTTGCAAATATAAGGTATACTAATCACAATTTTAAAAAAAAGGAGAAATAAAGATGAAAGATAAAAAAAATTTAGTTATGGTAATAATAATTGGTGTAACTATAAGTTTATTTTTATGTTTTAATACTACAGTATTTGCAACAACAGGAATAGTAACAACTAGCGATTTAAGATTAAGAAAAGAAGAAAGTACATCATCACAAATACTAACTTTATTAGATGAAAACGATGAAGTAGAAATAATAAGTGAAAATGGAGACTGGTACAAAGTAAAAGCAGACGGAAAAGTAGGTTATGTAAGTAAACAATACATTAAAGTAGAAGATAATAATGTACTATCAAATACAACAAACAATGCTACTGAAAATAAAGCAGAAGAAAACAAAAACGAAAATAACACAACTGAAAACAATAATTCGGCAGAAAATCAAACAGAGCAAACTCCAAATATAACAACACAAATAAACAAAACATGTGAAGGTACAATAAATAAAGAATCTCAAATAAGAATAATACCATTAATAAATGGAGATATAATAAATACAGCTAAATCAGGTGAAAAATACCAAGTTGTAATCAATGTAGGACTATGGTCATACATAAAAAGTAATGAAAAAAGTGGATGGATTTTAACAGAAAAATTAGCTATAAAAGAAACTACTACAGAAGGCACACAAAATCAAGAAACAAATTCATCACAAGAAAACAGCAATGAAGAGATTAACAATCAAGAAGAAAACAATGAGGAAAATAATAACAACGAAGAAAATAATGAACAGCAAGAACAAAAAGTAGAAGAAAATAAAAACGAAGAAAACAAAGCTGAAGAAAAAGAACAAAGTACAGAAAAAACATATTCCAAAGCAAAAACATACTATATAAAAGGAACATCTGTAAATGCTAGAAGTGAAGCAAGTACATCATCAAGTGTAGTAAAAAAATTAGATACAAATGAGCAAGTAAAAGTAACTGGTGAAGATGGTAACTGGTATATTATAGATTTAAACGGAACAAAAGCATATATATCAAAAACTTTACTTTCGTCTAAAAAAGTAGAAGTTACATCAAGAAGTTCTTCAAGTGTAGAACAAAATAAAACTACTGCGCAAGCAACTCAAAATACAACATCTCAACAAAATGAGCAAAAGGTAGAACAAAAAGCGGAAGAAAAAGCAGAAGTGAAAGCTCCAGCTAGTAATTCATCAAGTTCATCATCTGGAGAAGCAGTAGTTGCATATGCAAAAAAATTCTTAGGATACAGATATGTTTACGGAACAAACGGACCAAATACTTTTGACTGTTCAGGATTTGTTCAATATGTATATAAACATTTTGGGATTTCACTAAGTCGTTCTTCGAAAACTCAAGCAAAAGATGGTGTAGCAGTAAGTAAAAGTAACTTACAACCAGGTGATATATTAATATTCAAAAACACTGCAAAAACAGCAATTGGGCATGTTGGAATATATATTGGAAATAACCAATTTATACATGCATCTAATTCTAGAACAGGTGTAATAATATCATCATTATCAACATCTTCATATCAACAAAGATATGTAACAGCAAGAAGAGTTTTATAATAGGGGTTTATTGCAAAGGAGCATAATTGAATAGAAAATTTGTAATAATAACTATTAGTTATATAATAGGATTAATATGGGGGTTATATTTTTCTAAAAATATAGCCCTTATTTTTTGTTTTATTCTCAGTATTATAGGTGTTGTCAAAAAAAATAAATTTATTCTAATAATCGTGCTAACTATAGCCATCTCATGCTTATGCAATGGAAAAATAAAGCAAAATTATGATTTAAAATATAATGGGGTAGAAGATGTAAAAATAATTGGAACTATTGTAAAAGAAAATAATGTCGAAGAATATTCCAAAAAATACACAATAAAAGTAGAATCAATAAATGGTCAAAAACATTTTAAAAATACGCAATTGTTGATATATGAGAAAATAACTAAAGCCAATAGTAGTAATATTATTAGTACAAATAATAGTAGGGCAGAATATGGAGATTTAGTCATTATTACAGGAACTTTTGAAGTAGCAAGGCAAAATACAAATTACAAAGGTTACAATTATAATGAATATTTAAGAAGCAAGAAAATTTATGGAACAGTAAAAACAGAAACTAGTAAAGTTAAAATATTAAAAAAAGATAATATAAACTTATACAAGCAAAAATTATATCAATTTTATAACTTAATAAAGCAAAAAATATATTTAATACTACCAGAAAATACAGCAAGTATATGTAGTGCAATTATATTAGGTGATAAGTCAAACTTGGATGATACTGTAATTGAAAATTTTTCAGAAAGTAGTTTGTCGCATATTTTAGCAATATCTGGAATGCATATGACATATATAATAACAATATTGTCAACCATATTAAAATTTTGCGATAAAAAGAAAAGAAAAATTATTATAATAGTAGTAATCATTTTATTTTGCAATTTAGTAGGAAATAGTGAATCTATAGTTAGAGCTAGTATAATGGTTATAATAAATCTATTAGGGAGTTTATTACATAGAAAATCAGATAGTATAACAAATTTATCCATAAGTGCACTATTAATACTAATTGTAAATCCATATGCAATTAAAAGTATGAGTTTTGTATTATCATTTGGAGGGACACTTGGAATAATATTATTTAGTAATTTAATTAAAGACAAAATGGATTATATAAAAATATTAAATAAAAATGCAATTACAAAATATGTAAAAGAATCTATAATCATAAGCATATCTGCAAATATAATAATAATTCCAATATTAGCAATATATTATAATAAAATATCTTTTATATTTATAATTTCAAATATATTTGCTAATATATTATTAAGTATTATTATGCCATTAATATTCATATTTCTTTTTATGTCATTTATTTCAATAAGCATCACAAAAACTTTATCTTTTATACTAAATTTATTCTTTAATTTATTATTATATCTATCTAGTATATCAGCCAAAATTAAAATTTTAAGTTTTATAGTAAATACACCATATAAAATAACAGTAGTTTTATATTATATAGCACTTATAACAATATTAATAGGAATTAAAATACGAGAAAAGTTTGCTATTAAAAAAATTTTAAAAGAAATAATAAGTATATATTTGGTAGTATCTATAATTTTAAATTTAGTAAATTATATTGATTCAAACATGTACATACATTTCATAGATGTAGGACAGGGAGATAGCACTTTAATTATAACGCCAAGCAATAAAAAAATTTTAATAGATGGAGGTGGAAGTGAAAATGGTGAAGACTATGTAGGCAAAAATATATTGTTGCCATATCTATTAGATAGAAGGATAAAGAAGTTAGACTATATGATAATTTCGCATTTTGATTCTGATCATGTGGCAGGGTTATTCAAAATTTTACAAGAATTAAAAGTTCAACAAGTTATAATTAGTAAGCAAATAGAGGATTCTGAAAATTATCAAAAATTCTTAAAGCTTGTAAAAGAAAAAAAGATTGTAGTAAAACAAGTAAGAACAGGGGATAGAATCTTAATAGAAAAGAATTTTTTTATTGATTTCATATGGCCAAGTGAGGTGCAAATTGCAGAAAATGCATTAAATAACAATTCTGTAGTTTGCAAGTTAAATTATAATAATTTTTCTATGTTATTTACTGGTGATATTGAAAAAATTGCAGAGGAAAAAATACTTGATGAAGTAAATAATAATTTATTAGAAGCAGATAGTTTAAAAGTTGCACATCATGGTTCAAAAACATCTAGCATAGAAGAATTTATAGAAGCCGTTAAGCCAAAAATTGCACTTATAGGGGTAGGGGCAAATAATAAATATGGGCATCCAAATAGTGATGTAATATCTAGGCTGGAGGAATTGCGGTACAGAAGTTTACAGGACAGATGAAAATGGAGAAATTAGCATAATAGTAAATAGAAGTGGAAGGTTTCGTGTAAAAAAGTTTATTGAATAAAAATATAAGAATTGCAGATAATAAAATTAGAAAAATATGGACGGAAAATCCAAGTAAATTAATTTTGAAAGGGTCTGGTAAATATATGAGCAAAAAAAATATTATAATAACATGTTTGGTTATAACTGTAGCAATTCTACTAATATTTATTTATTATTTAATAAAATCATATAATAGAAATGATATAGATTCTAATATTTCAGAAGAAATTATAGAACAAGACGATGAAAAAGTCGAGAACAAAGACGAAAACACAATATCTGCATCAAATAAAGAAAATGAAATAATATCACCAACAGCAAAGTTAGAAATGGAACAATATTATAAACAATGTGGACATACGATTCAAGAAGAATATGATGTTCCAGAAGAAATTGTAAATATGACAGAAGATGATATTAAAAAATATTATTATGGTTGGGAAATTGGTGAATTTTCGAAAGATAGAGTAAAAATTTATAAAGAAAATGAAGGTATATGTAATGAACATTATATTATAAAAGATGATGATGAATATATAACAATATATAATAAAAATATAGATGGGGAAGAGCAATTTGTTAGAAAGACAGATATATTAACAAAATATTTACCTGAAGAAGATTTGATAAGCTTAAAGCAAGGGGTAGAAATAGTTGGCAAACAAGATTTAGGGAGTTTTTTAGAAGATTTTGAATAGCATGTTTAATATAAGCCGTCAAGTTAATAAAAATCAGACATTAACAATACTAAATAAAGACTGAGAATGAATAGTGCTGGTAACTATATATTCAACTATAGCCATTCATTCTCTGTTTTCTTTATAACTTATGTAACAAAAAAACTTAACCTAATATTTTTAAGTTAAGTTTTTTGTATAACACTAATCCTTCTTATATTTTTGCAAATTCTTTAAGTATCCTTGCGCATAAAATGAGCGAAAATACATAATTAATGAAAAAATAGTCATAGCTAAACCTAAATAGTACAAATAAGTATCAAATCTAAAACTAATATTAAAATATGCAATTATAAGAGAGCATACAATTGCTAAATAAAATAATACAGTTGTAAGTTTACCATACCATTTACTAGATACAACTAAATCTTTTCCATAAAGGAAAGATGCACCAGCTACCATTAATATCTCTTTTAAAACAATAATAAACAATATCCAAAGAGGTAAAATTGCTTCACCAGAAGATGTTTGTTTTACAGATAGTGTAATTAAAATAGAAAGTTGTGTAGCTTTATCGGCTAAGGGATCTATTAATTTTCCAAAGTCTGTTATTAAATTATATTTTCTGGCTAAAAAACCATCTAATACATCTGTTAAACTTGATACAGTAAGTAATATAAAAGCTAATAAATATTTATCAATAATTAAAGCAATAATTATAAGTGGTATAAATATAAATCTTGATATAGTAAGTATATTTGGTATATTTTTTTTCATTAATAAACCTCCGTTTTTTTGAATTATTTTACTATAAATGTTAATTCATTATTAGTACAGTCAATATTAATTGTTTGTCCATTTTGTAATTCAGATTTTAAAATTAATTCTGATAATTCATCCTCAACATATCTTTGTATAGCTCTACGTAAAGGTCTAGCACCATATTTTATATCAGTACCTTTTTGTAGTAAATATTGTTTTGCAGAATCTGAAATATTTAAAGTTATATCTTTATCGTTTAGTGCTTTATTAGTATTTTGTAGCATTAATTCAACAATTTGAAGTAATTGTGGCTCTGTTAATGACTTAAATGTAACAATTTCGTCAATTCTATTTAAAAATTCTGGCCTAAAAGTTTCTCTTAGGCTATCTTGAAGTTTACTATTAACAACCGATTCATTGTTAAAACCTATAGAATTTGTGTTAACATTTGAACCAACATTGGATGTCATTATAATAATTGTATTTTCAAAACTTATAGTATTTCCTTGGCTATCTGTTAATCTACCATCATCTAAAACTTGAAGTAATAAATTAAAAACATCAGAGTGAGCTTTTTCAATTTCATCAAATAATACAATAGAATATGGTCTTCTTTTTACTTTTTCTGTTAATTGACCAGCATCATCATAACCAACATAGCCTGGAGGAGAGCCAATAAGTTTTGATGTAGAGTGGCTTTCCATATATTCAGACATATCAACACGAATAATTGAATTTTCATCTCCAAACATTTCGTATGCTAAAGATTTTGCAAGTTCTGTTTTTCCAACACCTGTAGGTCCAACGAATATAAATGAAGGTGGTCTTTTTGTTGTTTTTAAACCAGCTCTGTTTCTTCTAATTGCTCTAGATACACTTTTTACTGCATCTTCTTGTCCGATAACTCTCTTATGAAGATTTTGCTCTAAGTTTAATAATTTTTGAGTTTCTTCTTCTGTAATTTTATTTACAGGAATTTTGGTCCAACGTTCAATTACATTTGCAATATCGTGAACAGTTAAAGAAACTACTTTCATATTTTTATTTAAAGCATCTATTTGCTCTAATAATTTACATTCTTTCATTTTTAATTCAGCAGCTTTTTGATAGTCTTCTGTAGAATCAGCTTGTGCGGCTTCTTCTTTTTCTGATTGAACATCTTTTAATTCATTTTTTAGTATTTCTAATTGGTATAAATCTTTATTGTTTAAGTTGATTTGCGAGCAAGCTTCATCTAAAACATCGATAGCCTTATCTGGAAGAAATCTATCATGAATATATTTTTCAGACATTAGTACAGCTTGTTTTATAACATCTGTTGATATTTTTACTTTGTGGAAGTCTTCATAATATTTTTTTATTCCGTCTAGAATAGTTACAGCATCTGTAGCAGATGGTTCTTCAACTAATACTTTTTGGAATCTTCTTTCTAAAGCACTATCTTTTTCAATGTATTTTCTGTATTCTTTTAGAGTAGTAGTTCCAATTAATTGAATTTCTCCATTTGAAAGTGATGGTTTTAAAATATCTGCAGCATTCATAGAATGTTCGGCATCTCCAGCTCCAATAATATTGTGAATTTCATCAATTACTAAAATTATATTTCCGCAACTTTTACATTCATCAATAATTGCTTTCATTCTAGATTCAAATTGTCCTCTAAATTGTGTACCTGCTAGTACTGCAGTCATATCCAAAAGATAAACTTCTTTGTTTAGTAATTTTGAAGGAACATCTCCTGTTGCTATTTTTATTGCTAATCCTTGTGCAATAGCTGTTTTACCAACACCTGGTTCACCGATAAGGCAAGGATTATTTTTTGTACGTCTATTTAAAATTTGAATTATTCTTTCTAGCTCTTTGTCTCTACCAACAACTAAGTCTAATTGATTATTTTTGGCTTTTGTTGTTAAGTTTGTTCCAAAATTATCTAATGCTTTGTGTTTTTTATTAGCTTGTTTTTTTTCTGTTTTTACTTTTTTTGTATTATTTATGTTGTTTGAAGCATTGTCAGATGAATTATTTTGATTTTTTGTAGAACCGAATAAACCAGAGAATATTGAACCTAGGCTGTTTGAGTCATTATTTAAATCATCTGTATTTTCTATATTAAATTCTGGGTTTTCTGATATATCATTAAACATGCTTTCGAATTGTTTTGACATATTTTCTAAATCGCTATCTGATAAATTGGCTTGCTTTGCTAAAGCATCTAAAGGGTTGATGCCTTGCTTTTTTGCGCATTCATAACATAAGCCATCCATTTTGCTAGGATCGCTTGATTTATTTATAAATATTACAGCTGCATTCTTTTTACAAACTGAACATAACATATATTTTTTCTCCTATCTTTTTATAAATATCTATTATAATACATTAAAACTAGTTGCTAGTCAAGTAAAAAAGTTGGTAAAAAGGGCGGAGTTTTTCTATAAATGAGGACTTTAAAATAGTTGAAAAATTCAGGAGATGTTATGACAAAATAAATTTTTAGAAAAATTTTTGCGGTTTAAAATTTATATTGTATATTGAAAAAAATCGTTTTTTATAATATGATAAGAAAAGTAATCATAACAAACTATATATATTATTCAGAAAGGGATAATACAAAATGATTAATATAGAAAATGCCAAAAAAGTATTTAAAGAATATATAAAAAATTATGATATTAATGATGGAAGAATAGCATTAAAGGTAGCACATATATTAAGAGTATCAAGTATCAGTAAAAAAATTGCAACATCATTAAATTTAAGTGAAGAAGATATAAAATTAGCAGAATTAATAGGTTTATTACATGATATAGGTAGGTTTGAGCAAGTAAAAAAATATAATACCTTTATTGATAAAAATAGTATAAACCATGGAGAATATGGTGTAAAAATTCTATTTGAAGACAATTTAATAAAAAAATTTAATATAGAAGAAAAATATTATAAAATAATAAAAACAGCAATTTTAAATCACAATAAATCAGGAATAGAAAAAGGTTTAACAGAAAAAGAACTATTACATTCAAAAATAATAAAAGATAGTGATAAATTAGATATATTCTATGTCCTTCTAACTGATACTATAGAAAATACGTATGGATGTCCTACTTTAGAGCAAGAAATATTTTCTGATGAAATAGTAAGAGAATTTAAAGAAGAACATGTAATTGATTACAAAAAAAGAGAAACATATGGAGATATATGGATATCACATGTGGCATATGCGTTTGATTTTTACTACAAAAGTAGCTATATTGTAATAAATGAAAATGATTATATAAATAAATTACTACAAAGAGTACAATTTAAAAATCCAAAAACAATAGAAACCGCAAAAGAACTTGTTGATATAGCAAACGATTACATAGATGAACAATTAAAATAATAAAACAAAAGACAAAGGTTTATAGGTAAAACCACAAAAACCTAAATATTAAATACAAGGAATGATGGTTAATTGGCCAAAAAATTAATAATTACAGAAAAGCCATCTGTAGCAATGGAATTTGCCAAAGTTTTAAATATAAACGGCACACGAAAAAATGGATATATTGAATCAAATGAATGGATAATAACATGGTGTGTAGGACATTTAGTAACAATGTCTTATCCAGAAAAATATGACGAAAATTTAAAATTTTGGAGATTAGATACATTACCATTTATACCAAAAGAATGGAAATATGAAATAATTCCAGCAGTACAAAATCAATACAATATAGTTGAGCAATTGCTACAAAGAGAAGATATAGAAGAAATATACAATGCAGGGGACTCTGGGCGAGAAGGAGAATATATTCAAAGACTTGTTTTTATGATGGCAAAACCAAATCCATCAGCAAAAATGAAAAGAGTATGGATAGATTCACAAACAGAAGATGAAATAAAAAGAGGAATAAAAGAGGCAAAAGATTTATCAGAATATAATAGTTTATCAGATGCAGCATATTTAAGAGCAAAAGAAGACTATTTAATAGGAATAAACTTTTCAAGATTACTATCAATTATATTTGGAAAAAGAATAGCAAAACAAATTGATGAAGAAAAAGTTTCAATATCTGTAGGAAGAGTTATGACATGTGTTCTTGGAATGGTAGTATCAAGAGAACGCGAAATTATAAATTTTGTTAAAACACCATATTACAAAGTGGTTGGAGAATTTGGACAAGAAGACAGCAGTTTCAAAGCTGAATGGAAAGTTACAGAAAACTCAAAAATGTACAATTCTGCAAAATTATATAATGAATCAGGGTTCAAAAAAATAGAAGATGCACAAAATTTTATTCTTTCGTTAAAAGATAAAAAAGCGATTGTAACAGAAGTGAAAAAATCAAAACAAAAAGAAAATGCTCCATTATTATTTAATTTAGCAGAAATACAAAATGAATGTACAAAAAAATTCAAAATAAAACCAGATGAAACATTAGAAATAATACAAAATCTATACGAAAAAAAATTAGTAACATATCCAAGAACAGATGCAAGAGTTTTATCTACATCAGTAGCAAAAATAATATCAAAAAATTTAAATGGAATTGCAAAAGGATATAAAGACGAAGAAGTACAAGGCTATATAAAACAAATGGCAGAAGAAAAATATTCTACAGATATAGTAAAATCTAAATATGTAAATGATAGCAAAATAACAGATCATTATGCAATAATACCAACAGGACAAGGATATGAAAACTATGATAAATTACCTGACCTAGATAAACAAATATATAAAGTAATAGTAAAAAGATTTTTGGCAATATTTTATCCACCAGCAGAATTTAATAAAATATCTGTAACAATAAATATAGAAAATGAGCAATTTTCTGTAACAGGAAAAGTATGTACAAAACAAGGTTATTTACAAATTGCAAAACCAAAACAAAAAGAAGCGGATAAATCGAAACAAAATGAAATTTTTACAGAAAACAATGATTCACAACAAAACGAAAATTCAAAAATAACTACTAAGCTACAAGAAAATAATAACTCACAAGAAAACAATTTAGATATTTTGACTAAGTTAAAGAAAAATTCCGAAATAGGAGTTATTAATTTTGAAACAAAAGATGCAGAAACATCTCCACCAACAAGATACAACTCTGGATCTATAATTCTTGCAATGGAAAATGCAGGAAAATTAATCGAAGACGAGGAATTAAGAGAGCAAATAAAAGGCGCTGGAATCGGAACTAGTGCAACTAGAGGTGAAATTATAAAAAAATTAGAAAAAATAAAATATATAAAAATAAATGAAAAAACACAAATAATAACACCAACAGTAAAAGGTGAAGCAATATATGATGTTGTAAATTCATCAATGCCAGATATACTAAATCCTAAATTAACTGCTAGCTGGGAAAAAGGGCTAGATATGGTTGCTAAAAAAGAAATAAAATCAGATGAATTTATGGAAAAATTAGAAAGTTATATAAAAGCTAGAATTAATAAATTAGTTGTGAGAAGATAATTTTATAGAAGGGAAGGATAATTATGTTTACAATAGGATGCCACTTATCTGCTTCAAAAGGATACTTAGCAATGGCAAAAGAAGCAGTGAGTATAGGTGCAAATACATTTCAATTTTTTACAAGAAATCCACGAGGAGGACAAGCCAAACCAATTGATAAAAAAGATATACAAGAATTTTTAAAATTCTCAAAAGAAAATAACATAAATGTAATACTTGCACACTCACCATACACATTAAACGCATGCTCTGCAGACCCAGGCCTAAGAGAATTTGCCAAAAACACAATGATAGATGATTTAAAAAGAATGGAATACACACCAGGAAATTTATATAATTTTCACCCAGGAAGCCATGTAAAACAAGGTGTAGAAATTGGAATTAATTATATTGCAGAAATGTTAAACGAGATACTAACAAAAGAACAAACCACAACAGTATTACTAGAAACAATGGCAGGAAAAGGAAGTGAAGTAGGAAGAAGTTTTGAAGAAATAAAAGCAATAATAGAAAAAGTAAATCTAAAAGAAAAATTAGGAGTATGCCTAGATACATGCCATGTTTGGGATGCTGGATATGATATAGTAAATAATTTTGATAAAGTACTAGATGAATTTGATAAAGTAATAGGATTAGAAAAATTAAAAGCTATTCACTTAAACGACAGTAAAAATGATAGAGCAAGCCATAAAGATAGACATGAAAAAATAGGTGAAGGGAAAATTGGAATGGAGGCAATAACTAAAATTATAAATAATCCAAGAGTTGTGAGTTTGCCATTCTTCCTAGAAACGCCAAATGAATTAGATGGATACAAGAAAGAAATTGAATTATTAAAAAAGTTAAGAAATAATTAATAAAAAAATATATATAATTTATAAAAGTAAAATGCAAACGAGAAAAGTGAGTGAATTGTAAAACAAATTGCAAAATTTAACTAAATTTAACTAAAAATCATTATTGACTTATTAATATAGAGATGATATAATGTTTACCGTTAGTATAAATTGCTAAAACTAGCAAAAAAATACTAACGGTTAAATTATTTTCAGGAGGTGAAATTTAAGTGCCAACAATCAATCAATTAGTAAGAAAAGGAAGACAAACAGGTGTAACAAAATCTACAGCACCAGCTTTACAACATGGATACAACTCAATGAAGAAAAAAATGACTGATAGACGTTCACCACAAAAAAGAGGTGTATGTACAGTAGTAAAAACTGTAACACCTAAAAAACCAAACTCAGCTTTAAGAAAAGTAGCAAGGGTTAGACTTTCAAATGGTTATGAAGTAACATCTTATATCCCAGGAATAGGACATAACCTACAAGAGCACAGTGTTGTTCTAATAAGAGGAGGAAGAGTAAAAGACCTTCCAGGTGTTAGATATCACATAATCAGAGGAACATTAGATACTGCAGGAGTTAAAGACAGAATGCAAGCAAGATCTAAATACGGAGCAAAAAAACCAAAAAAATAAAAAGTATTTAGAAATTTAAATTGCAAGTGCATATAACTTACTAATATTAAGGTTAGTACTTAAATTTAGAATAGATTATATAGCACTTAACTAAAAAAGTTTTAAGAAGAAAATATTAGTATTAAACTTTTTAGAGTACCTATGATACTAGGTAAATTAGTATCAAAATTTATAAGGAGGGAAGAATAGTGCCAAGAAAAGGATATATAGCAAAAAGAGAAGTTTTACCAGATCCAATGTACAATAGCAAAGTTGTTACAAAATTAATAAACAATGTAATGCTAGATGGTAAAAAAACAGTTGCTCAAAAAATAGTTTATGATGCATTCGAAATCATAAAAGAAAAAGAACAAAAAAATCCATTAGAAGTTTTTGAAGATGCACTAAATAATGTAATGCCAGTTCTAGAAGTTAAAGCAAGAAGAATTGGTGGTGCTACATACCAAGTGCCAATCGAAATAAGACCAGAAAGAAGACAAACATTAGGATTAAGATGGTTAGTTGTTTATGCTAGAAATAGACATGAAAAAACTATGTCTGAAAAATTAGCTGGTGAAATAATGGATGCTGTTGCTGGAAATGGTGGAGCATTTAAAAAGAAAGAAGATATGCATAGAATGGCTGAAGCTAATAAAGCTTTTGCACATTATAAATGGTAAAATTAAGACCACTGTTTTTAAACAGTATAAGTTAGTGTCTTAAGTACCAAAATAAATTTATATATAAAATAGCTTATTAACTTTTTATAAATATTTTTTATTAAAGTATTTTTAAATAGTTAATTTGTTATATTATAAAATTCACATTAAATATATTTTAATACGAAATAAAGGAGGCAAATATGGCTGGAAGAGAATTTCCTTTAGAAAAAACAAGAAATATAGGAATAATGGCTCACATTGATGCTGGTAAAACAACAACAACAGAAAGAATTCTATTTTATACAGGTAAAACACATAAAATAGGAGAAGTTCACGAAGGTGGAGCAACAATGGACTGGATGGTTCAAGAGCAAGAAAGAGGTATAACAATTACTTCTGCTGCTACAACATGTCGTTGGTTAGATCACAGAATCAACATAATCGACACACCAGGTCACGTTGACTTTACAGTTGAAGTTGAAAGATCTTTAAAAGTTCTTGATGGTTCAGTTTTAGTATTAGCTGCTAAAGGTGGAGTTCAACCACAATCAGAAACAGTTTGGAGACAAGCTGACAAATATCAAGTTCCAAGAATGATCTATGTTAATAAAATGGATATTACAGGTGCAGATTTCTATGCTTGTATAGACCAAGTAAAAGATCGTTTAGGATCAAATCCTGTTCCAATTCAATTACCAGTTGGTGCAGAAGACAATTTCCAAGGAATTGTTGACTTAATAAAAATGAAAGCTTTTATTCATAAAGACGAAAAAGGAATAGAAATTGAAGAAACAGAAATTCCTGCAGATTTACAATCAAAAGCTGAAGAATACAGATCAAAAATGATTGAAGCTGCTGCAGAACAAGATGATGAATTAATGATGAAATACTTAGAAGAAGGAGAACTTTCTGAAGAAGAAATCAAATTAGGTCTAAGAAAAGGAACAATCGCTAACACAATAGTTCCAATGACATGTGGTTCATCATACAAAAACAAAGGTGTTCAAGAATTATTAAACGCAGTTGTTGAATACTTACCATCTCCATTAGACATACCAGCTATTAAAGGTGTTGATTTAGATGGAAATGAAACAGAAAGAAAAGCTAGTGACAGTGAACCATTTTCTGCATTAGCATTCAAAATTGCAACAGATCCATTTGTTGGAAAATTATGTTTTATAAGAGTTTATTCAGGAACATTAGATTCTGGATCAACAATATTAAATGCAAATAAAGGTAAAAAAGATAGAATCGGAAGATTACTATTAATGCATGCAAATCATAGAGAAGATTTAAGTAAAGTTTACGCAGGAGATATCGCTGCTGCAGTTGGATTAAAAGATGTATCTACAGGTGATACATTATGTGATGCAAGTGCACCAGTTATATTAGAATCAATGGAATTCCCAGAGCCTGTTATCGATATCGCTATAGAGCCAAAAGACAAAGCTAATAGCGAAAAAATGGGTATAGCTTTAGCAAAACTTGCTGAAGAAGATCCAACATTCAAAACACATACAGATCAAGAAACAGGACAAACTATCATAGCTGGTATGGGTGAATTACACTTAGATATTATCGTTGATAGATTAAAAAGAGAATTCAAAGTTGAATGTTCAGTAGGTAAACCACAAGTTTCTTACAAAGAAACAATTAGAAATAAAGTTAAAGTTCAAGGAAAATTCGTTCGTCAATCAGGTGGACATGGTCAATATGGTGATGTTTGGATTGAAATGGAACCATTAGAGCCAGGTTCTGGTATTAAATTTGAAAGCAAAATCGTTGGTGGAGCTGTTCCAAAAGAATACATCAAACCAGTTGAAGAAGGAATTAGAGAAGCTGCTGATAACGGTATACTTGCAGGATACCCAGTTATCGATTTCAAAGCTACATTAGTAGACGGTTCATATCACGAAGTTGACTCTTCAGAAATGGCATTCAAAATAGCTGCTTCTATGGCATTTAAAGAAGCTTGTAAACAAGCTAAATCTGTTATATTAGAGCCTATTATGAAAGTTGAAGTAACAGTTCCAGAAGAATACATGGGAGATGTTATTGGAGATATCAACGCTAGACGTGGAAAAATGGAAGGTATGGAAGCAAGAAGTGGTAACCAAGTAATAAGAGGATTTATTCCATTATCAGAAATGTTTGGTTATGCAACAGACTTACGTTCTAAAACACAAGGAAGAGGAACATATGCAATGGAACCATCTCACTATGAAGAAGTTCCAAAATCTGTACTAGACACAATAGTTGCTAGTAAAGCTAAAAAAGACTAAAAAATACTTGCATTTTTAATAGAAATATTATAAAATGACGATGAAAAAATTGTTATTAATTTTCAAATATAAATTAAAGAGAGCAATCTCAAAAATTAAAGGAGGAATTTAAAAATGGCTAAGGAAAAATTTGAAAGAACAAAACCACATGTTAACATTGGTACTATTGGTCACGTTGATCATGGTAAAACAACAACAACAGCAGCTATTACAAAATATTTAAGTTTATTAGGAAAAGCTAAATTCGAAGCATATGATCAAATCGACGGTGCTCCAGAAGAAAGAGAAAGAGGAATCACAATTAACACAGCTCACGTTGAGTACGAAACAGAAAACAGACACTATGCTCACGTTGACTGTCCAGGACATGCTGACTATGTTAAAAACATGATCACAGGTGCTGCTCAAATGGATGGTGCTATATTAGTTGTTTCTGCAGCTGATGGACCAATGCCACAAACAAAAGAACATATATTACTTGCTAGACAAGTTGGTGTTAAATATATAGTAGTATACTTAAACAAATGTGATATGGTTGATGATCCAGAATTATTAGATTTAGTTGAAATGGAAGTTAGAGACTTATTATCACAATACGAATTCCCAGGAGATGATATTCCAATTATAAAAGGATCTTCATTAAACGTATTAGAATCTACATCTTCAGATCCAAATGAAGCTGTTTATGCTCCTATGAAAGAATTAATGGATGCTGTTGATAGCTATATCCCAACACCAGAAAGACCAGTTGACCAACCATTCTTAATGCCAATCGAAGACGTATTCACAATTACAGGAAGAGGAACAGTTGTTACTGGTAGAGTTGAAAGAGGACTTGTTAAAGTTCAAGACGAAGTTGAAATTGTTGGATTATCAAATGAATCTAGAAAAACAGTTGTTACTGGTGTAGAAATGTTCAGAAAATTATTAGACCAAGCTGAAGCTGGAGATAACATTGGTGTTCTTTTAAGAGGTATTCAAAGAGAAGAAGTTGAAAGAGGACAAGTTTTAACAAAACCAGGAACAATACATCCACATACAAAATTCAAAGCACAAGTATACGTTCTTAAAAAAGAAGAAGGTGGACGTCATACACCATTCTTCACAAACTACAGACCACAATTCTATTTCAGAACAACAGACGTTACAGGTGTTATAACATTACCAGAAGGAACAGAAATGTGTATGCCTGGTGATAACGTAGATATGACAATCGAATTAATCACACCAATCGCTATAGAAAAAGGATTAAGATTCGCTATTCGTGAAGGTGGAAGAACAGTAGGTTCAGGAGTTGTAGCTGAAGTTATCGAATAATAATTAAATTTAAAAAAATAATAGTAGGGATTACAAACACTTGTAATAGCCCTGCTATTTTTTATATAATAGGAAAGTTCAATATATGAGTAAAAATTAACTAATAATACTTTCCTATTTAAGAAAACCTTAATTACTGTTTTCGTATTAGTAATACAAAATTGATAGATAATTAAAAAATAAACAATATTACCTATCCTTGTATATAATGCAAATTCTACATTTAAAAAAGTAATGGAAAGAAAAATAGAAAAAAATAATAAAAACAGACAGACATATTGCAAAAATTAAATAAGAAGAAAGACTGGAAGATTTCCAGTCCTTGCTATTTCAATTCAACAATAGTAACGCCCATTTCACCTTCACCGAAAACGCCTAATCTAAAGGTTTTCACATGAGGATGTCTTTTTAAATAATCATGAATACCCTTACGCAATTTTCCAGTACCTTTACCATGGACAATTCTAACGTTTGGTAAATTGGCTAAAGCTGAGTCATCCAAAAATTTATCGATAACAAAAATTGCTTCTTCAACATTTTGACCAATAACATTTATTTCAGTAGTTGCAGTTTTACTTTTTAATTTATTTCCAGGAGTTTTTGTATTATAAACATTGTTTATTTTTTCATTTTTCGTTACTTTTACTAATGATAAATTATTTAGTTTAACATTCATTTTCATACTTCCAATTTGAACTTGAACTTCATTCGATTTATTAGGAAGACTTAATATAACTCCTTGTTGATTTAAAGTTTTTACTAATACACTCATTCCAATTTCTACATTTTTAATGTTTGTAGAAGCATTATCTGTAGATTTGACTATAGTAGAAATTTCTTGAATATTTTCATTTAATTTATTTCTAATAGAATTAGCTTGTTTTAATGAATTACTAGAATCATTTGAATACAATTTATTTAATTCTGAAATAATAGAATTAGCATTCCTCTTAGCTTTTAGTAATATTTCACGAGCTTCAATTTTGGCTTTTTCAATAATTGTAGTTTCTTTATCGTTAAAAGCAGCATTTTTTGAATCTAATGATTTTCTAAGCATTTCTATTTGATTAGAATTTTTTTTGATTTTTTCTTTTTCTTTTTCAATTTCTAGCTTATCATCATATATATTTTTAATAAGCTCTTCAACACTAATGTGGTCATCATTCATAAGTTCTTGAGCTCTTGATAAAATTGAATCAGGCATTCCAAGTCTTTTTGTAATTGCAAATGCATTACTTTTTCCAGGGACACCAACTAAAAGTTTGTATGTAGGTTTTAAATTTTCAATATCAAATTCAGAGCTTGCATTTTCAAAACCATCTGTAACAAGAGCATAATTTTTAATTTCTTGGTAGTGAGTTGTAGCAAGACAAATAGCTCCTAAATTGTGGAAATATTCTAATATACTAATAGCTAAATTAGCGCCTTGAAGTGGATCTGTTCCAGAGCCTAATTCGTCTACTAGAATAAGACTTTTTTCAGTTGCTTGGTTATATATATCTACAATATTTAGCATATGAGATGAAAATGTACTAAGAGATTCTTGTATACTTTGTTCATCACCAATATCTGCAAAAACATTATCAAAAACAAATAAACTGCTACCTTCTTTTGCAGGAATATGAAGTCCTAGATAAGCCATTAAACAAAGAAGTCCGGTTGTTTTCAAACTTACAGTTTTTCCGCCAGTATTAGGACCTGTTATAATTAAAGATGTATATTTTTTTCCAATTTCTATATCGATGGGTACAACTAATTTTGAATCAATTAGTGGATGTCGAGCTTCTTTTAAATACACAATTTTTTCTTCATTTATTAGGGGTTCTGTGCTATCAGTAGCTACAGAAAATTTTGCTTTAGCAAAAATTAAATCTAAGTTTCCAATAGATTCCAAAGATAATTTTATATTATTAGTTATAGGAAATATTGAATTTGAAAGCTCTTTTAAAATTTTTTCAATTTCAACATTTTCTTCTAATTGTAAATTATGTATTTGGTTATTTAGTTCAAAAATAGAAATTGGTTCAATATACACAGTAGAGCCACTATAAGAAACATCATGAACAAATCCTTTTATATTTTCTTTATATTCAACTTTTACAGGGATTACATATCGGTTATTTCTAATTGTTATTATAGGATCCATTATAAATTTTGAATATGATGATGAGTGGATAAATCTATTTAAATTTTCTTTGATAGAAGCTTCTAAATTGCGTTTTTTTCTTCTTATGCTATTAAGTGTAGACGATGCTTCATCTGCAATAGTATTTTCATCTAATATTGACCTAAAAATAGTATTTTCTAAATCAGAATTAGTATATAGATTGTTAAAATAGTTTTCTAATGAATCATATTTAGAAGCATTTTCTACAGAAGAAAAATAAGTTTTTAGCTCCTTAGAAGTTTTTAGAATATGTGCAACAAATAATAAATTTTTACACGAAAGTGTAGCAGAACTTTCAAGTAATTTTATAAGTTTAGCATAATCATATAGCTCGGAAATTGGAGGATTACCACTTTCTGATAATAAATTATATGCTTGAGTCGTTTCTGATAATAGATGTTTTACAATTAGTTTATTATTTGAAGGGGATAGAGTTTTTAGAAAGTTTTTTCCAACTTCAGTAACACAATATTCTTCTAATATATTTAAAATTTTGTTTAATTCTAATTTTATGTAATTTTTTTCTAACATGATAACCACCATTCTTGTTTATTAGTTTTATGCTTAATATAATATCACAAAATTGCTAAAAAATATATACATTTAAAGCAAAAGACTTACAATATGTTTAATTATTTGATATAATTCAAAATAACTAATTTGAAAATATCAATAAATTTTAAAATATATATAATAAAAATGTTAAAGATGCGAGAAAGGAATTGAAATAAAAATGAAAATAAATATAGTAATGGTGGAGCCTGAAATACCACAAAATACAGGAAACATAGCAAGAACATGTGCTATAACAGGCGCAAAACTTCATTTAGTAAAACCATTAGGATTTGAAATAAATGACAAATACCTAAAAAGAGCAGGATTAGATTATTGGGATAAGTTAGATATAGAATATCATGAATCCTTGCAAGAATTTCTAGAAAAATATAAACCAGAAGAAAATAATATGTTTTTTGCAAGTACAAAAGCAACTCATTGCTATTCTGATGTAGATTATACAAAATTTGATGAAGTATTTGTATTATATGGAAAAGAAACAAAAGGCTTACCAGAGGATTTGCTTCAAAAATATATAGAAAATACAATAAGAATACCAATGAAAAAAGTGCTAAGATCATTAAATTTATCAAATTCTGTTGCAATAATTACTTATGAAATATTAAGACAAGTAAAGTTTGAGGAATTACAAGAAATTAGTGAATATTTTGAAGAATAAGTTTGGAGTACAAATAAAATATTAATAAAATATTAATAAATTATGATTTTGTATAAAAAAATTATGAAAATCCCTTAAAATTTGGCAGTTTTTAATATTTTCAACTAAAATTTGTTAGAATTTTAAAATACAATATAAGAAATGTAAAAAAAATTATACCCTAAATGCTTTCGAATAATAATAAAAAAGGTATAGTTTAAACACTAATTTCTGGCACATAATTTTTCAAGAAAAACTACAAAAAAGCTTGATTTTTTGGAAAATAAAGGGTATAATAAAGTAGCAAAATATAAAAGACAGAAGAGTGGGAACCAATCCCACTCTTTAGTTATGATAAGGGAGGATTATATATTGGCAAATATAGAAGAAAAAATAGAAAATAGAATATCCCCAATAATAAATAATTTGGGATATAAACTATATGATGTTCAATATGCGAAAGAAGGAAAAGACTATTTCCTAAGAATATTTATAGAAAAAGAGAACGGAGAAATAGATTTAAATGACTGTGAAAAAGTAAATAATGCAATTACAGACATTTTAGATGAAGAAGATTATATAAAAGAGCAATACTTCTTAGAAGTATCATCAACAGGTGTTGAAAAAATGATAAGAAAAGAAAAACATTTAAAAGAAAATATTGGTGAATTAATAACAATAAAGTTATTCAAGCCAGTAGAAAACTCAAAAGAATATATAGGAAAGCTAATAAAATACAATGAAGAAACATTAACAATAGAATTAGAAAACAAAGAAATAGAAATAGAAAGAAAAAACATATCATTAATTAAAAAGTTTTATAATTGGGGTAATTAAAGGAGGAATTGAAAAAATGAAAAGTGAATCAAAACAAAATAAAATTATAGATAGTAAAGAATTAATAATAGCAATGGATGAATTAGAAAAAGAAAAAGGTATAAAAAAAGAATATATGTTAGAATCAATAGAAACAGCACTAGTAACAGCATATAAAAGAAACTATGATTCAACAACAGAAAATGTAAAAGTAACTATGAATGCAGAAACAGGAGAAATACACGTTTATGCAGAAAAAGAAGTAGTTGAAATTGTAGAAGATGAAAAAATTCAAATTAATTTAAACGATGCAAAAAAAGTAAATAAAAACCTAGAAATTGGAGATACAGCACAAGTAGAAATAATTCCAAGAGATTTTGGTAGAATAGCAGCTCAAACAGCAAAACAAGTTATAATTCAAAAAATAAGAGAAGCTTCAAGAAACGTCTTATTCGAAGAATTTAGTGACAGAAAAGGTGAAATCGTTTCTGGATTAATACAAAAAGCTGATGGTGGAATTGTAGTATTAGACTTAGGAAAATTAGAAGGTGTAATGCCACTTAAAGAGCAAATTCCTACAGAAAAATATAAGATTAATGACAAAATAAGAGCATATGTTACTGATGTAGAAAGAGGAGCAAAAGGTTCTCCACAAGTAATTATTTCAAGAGCAAATGGCGATTTTGTAAGAAAATTATTTGAACTTGAAATTCCAGAAATATATGAAGGTGTAATTGAAATAAAAAGTGTATCTAGAGATCCAGGAAGCAGAAGTAAAGTTGCAGTTTATTCACCAAACGAAAATATAGATCCAGTTGGTTCTTGTGTTGGTCAAAAAGGAATTAGAATACAAAATATAATAAATGAACTAAATGGTGAAAAAATTGATGTAATAGAATGGAATGCAGATCCTTCAATTTATATTTCAGCAGCATTATTACCTGCCCAAGTATTAGCAGTAGATATAAATGAAGAAGAAAGATTTGCTCAAGTTATAGTTCCAGATGAACAATTATCATTAGCTATAGGAAAATCAGGTCAAAATGTAAGACTAGCAGCAAAACTTACTACTTGGAAAATTGATATAAAAAGCGAATCTCAATTCAGAAAAATGATAGAAGAAAAAAATAATGAAGAAGCAACAGAGCAACTTGTAGAAGAATCTACTGAAATTGAAGAATAAGCTTAATATAAAAAATATGTGTGAATACAATAGGAAGTGATAAATTTGAAAAAAATACCACAACGAACATGTATAGGATGCAATGTTCAAAAAAATAAAAAAGATTTAATTAGAATTGTAATAAACAAACAAGGTCAAATAAATATAGACAAAACAGGCAAAGCAAATGGAAGAGGTGCATATATTTGTGACAGCATAGATTGTCTAGAAAAAATGATTAAATCAAAAAGACTAGAAAAAAGCTTTGAAACAAAAATAAATGATGATATATATAATGTTTTAAGAGATGAAATTATAAATAAAATTTAATATTAATGGGGGTGAAATTTATTGGCTAAGATTAAAATTCATGAAATTGCAAAAGAAATGAGTCTAACCAGTAAGGAAATAATTGAAAAGGCGAATGAATTGGGGATTAGTGTAAAAAGTCATTTAAGCTCTATAGAAGAAGAACAGGCAAAAATGATAAAAGATAAATTAAAAAATGAACAGTCTAAAAATAGTGATGTAAATAATAAAAACAAAAAAGAAGTAAAAAAAGAAACAAAGAAAGAAAATGATAAAAAAAAGGAGAATGCTCCTGTTATTATTAGAAGAGAAGTAATTGTTTCAGAAGAAAATAATGAGGAAAAAGAAATAAAAAAACAATCTGAAAAAAATAACATAGGTTTTGTAGAAAGAAATAAAAACAAAAATTATAATATAGTATACAGAAATAAACAACAAAAACCTCTTACTGTAAGTGAACTATTTGGTATAAAAGATAAGAAAAAAGAAGAAGAAGAAAAG